>RFIQ01000609.1 GCA_003695565.1 Planctomycetota bacterium
CAGCCTACGGTGGAGGTGACCCGACTTGGAGAGTCAGGCTACGGGAACAGCTATGCTCATGCAGTTGTCCGACTTGCATCCGGCGGATGCAAGCCACGTGGGTTCCTCTCTCGCGGAGAGGGACTCCGCTGCACAGTGTTTTGACAATTCCGCGGGGGAGGTGGGAAGGGGCGTGTCGATCGCAGCGACCAATTCCTTCCCGGCGCGAAGGGATCGCTGTGTCGGCTTGGGGAGAACCGCTGAGAATCCAAGCTAGTACCGCACTCGCCGCCCAAGAATCGAGTTGATATTGCTGTCCGATCAGTCACCGGTCCGGCTGCCTTCCGTCGCCGATGTGGCTTCGGTGCCCGGTTGCCGCTGGATGACCAGGTTCATGCCATAAGGCAGTTGCGGCCGGAGCCAGGCTTCGTCCTCGGGAGCGACCTGCACGTCGCGGAGGGAGAGGTGCAGCGGTTTGCGGACACTCTTCAGGACGGACAAGTGTTGCCGCGTGTATTGTCCGCCTAACAGAAAGACGAATTCGACGCGCGGTAACAGGAGCAACCGCGAGAATTCCTGCGGCGTCAGCGGGTCTGCAATAAACCAGCGCACGTGGCGTACCTGCCGCGCCGCGATCCAATCGATGATCGTCCCATTGTCAGCCCCCGCACCGCTGACCTCGAGGGATGTTCCCAGCGGTTGGGATGTCGATGGCGGCACGTATCTCGCCGGCAGGTCAACGGCTGAGTCGTAGATTCTCAGGTGGCGAATACGGGCGTTGAGCACGGATTGCCATGCTGCCGGTGTCAATCGCGATTGATAAATTCCGAGAATGTGCAGACCGTCCAGGCGATTCATCAATGCAGCAGAATCATCCAGCGAAACCTGTTGCAAGAACAACCGCTGCAATTGGGGTAGATCGAATTCCTGCGGCTGAGAAGATTCACCGGTCAGGTCCGTCTGGTCCAGCGTCAATTCGTAGACCGCAGGCAATCGCCACTGCCGCGAACCCGACAGCAGCCCCTGAACGGTCAACGAAGTCTTGCGCGTCAGGCGGCTGAGAACATTCAACTCCTGTTGATCGGGCTGAGCCAGAGAGATTCGCACCACATTCAGCCGCTTGCCCGTGTTGATCCATGCGATCAATCGATCATCCAGCCGCGCCGTGGTGCTCTCCGATGCTCCATCCGCCGCCTCAGGCGCGTGACGGGTGACCACGACCGATTGCAAACGGCTGGTGGGCAGGCGGGTGACACGGGCCGTATCCGATCGCCTCAAGTCGACGTCCAGTTGCGTCAGGTCTGCCTGGAACATGCTCTCGAATTGAGGGCCCCCGAGAATAGACGCTGCATGGGCCAGGCCCGCATCGGACGGGCGTTCAGCCGCCAGGGTGAAATCGGAGACACCTATCGCCAACAGCTCGCGATTGAGTTTCAGATGCGTCACGATGGTGCGAAGCGGCCAGGAAACGATGGCGATCACGAGCGGCAGCACCACCACCCACGTCCACAAACTAGCCTGGCGGCGTTTCCAGACGCGCATGGCGACGACCGCCATCAGAATCGACATAGCGACCAATACCAAGGCGCGGGCGGTGAATCGCGCGTCCAACTGCCATAAACGCACCAACAGGGTACCCCAAACGAGGACCGAGCCGACCAGCAGCACCGCGATCAGTGTGCGGCGAACACGCGATCCAGGCCGTCCTGTCGAGTTGGCGAACGAATCGTGCATCCTCGATGCCTTCTTTCTACCGTGGCTTTTCCGCGAGGCCCTCGCGGGCTACTCTTTGCCGCGAGGGACTCGGGGCGGGAAGTGCTGTTCCGCGAGGGACGCGGGGGGTACTATGCTTCTCGGCCAGTCCCTTGCGGCAATATCCGAATTGCTAAGCGGAATCGATCTGTGCCAGCCGTTTCAATTGGCCGACCAGGTACTCCCGCGGATGAATACAAAACGGATATTCCCGCGACTGAGCGATAGCCGCTTGCTGGGCCAGCGATTCCAGACGTTGAATCTCCTGTTCCACTGCGTCGGCCTGCACTGCAGCCAATTCCTGCAACTCCCGCTTGATGGTGCTCATCCGCTGGTGCCACTGTGATTTCTCACCGCGCGGTGGAATGTTCTGGAGCAACTGTCGTTTCTCGGCGGCCAATTCCTGCAGTCGTCGGCGCTGCGACTCGGTCAACCGCGTCTGCCCCGATTCGATGCGGCGCATGAGGGTTTTTTCCGGATTCTGCTGAAGCTCCCAAAGTTGCTGCTTGGCGGCCCGGAGTTGCGATTCGATCTCGGCCAGGCTGGTCGGGCACCATTCGGCATGTTGTGGCAACGGGATTGTGGCCGAAGCAACGACGATGGGTGGCGGTTGGATGCCGAAGAACTCCTGCATGATTCCGTTGGTCAACTGGTCGTACTTTCCGCCACCGATACCATGGATGAACACATCGCCTACGAACATCCGCAGGTACATGGTGGTCAGCAACGCGCGGGGACGCAGGCAGATGCCGTCGGCCAGGAACTCCAGCCACTGCGTGGCCGCCTGGTCGCAATCCAGCCGTCCTTCGATCTGCTCCTGCCAACCAGCCCGGTCGCTGAGGATCAACGTGTCATCGACCATCCGCACCCACAGGGGCCTTCGTTCCGGATCAACGGGACGATAAACCCACCATGGGGCCTCCAGCCAACCGGATTGCTGTGCGAGAGGGGGGACGGGGTGGGCCGCGTTGCGGATTTTGTGGGCTTGCCGGTACTGCTCTCGCTGGGAATTGTAGACATCTTGGAACCGAGGCAAGTCGGCCAGCAGGTGGATGCTGAACCGGGCAAAGGCCCGAGTGCTGACCATTCGGCTGAGGGGAACTTCGAGCGTTTGCAGTCCCTCTTCCAATTCAACGCGATGACGGCCCTCGGCCAAGGCCAAGCCGATGTTACCGGTGCGTTGCAGCGCGGCGGTGCAACGTGGCCACAGCGTCGTCAAAAAGTCGGCAGAACATTCCGAGGGCAACGCCGCAGCGACTCGATCGGGAAAAGAGTTCCAAACGTCCATCGATTCAACCCGCCGCAATTCCCAGGGAATCGCTGAACGCGGTGCATCGAACGGCACCACCGCTTGCTGCAGGCTGCCGTCTGGTCGGCGACTCGGAACCCGGATCGCCGTCTCGCGGCAGAGGTCGTTGTCGACAAGAAAGTTGATTCCGATCGCTCCGCAATTTCGGACCAATCGCGTCAGCAGGTAATTCTTGAACCAAACCCCGGGATGGAACAACTCGGGTTGATGCCCCGACAACACGATAGCACGTTGATCGACTACGGCGGCATCGGTGATCGTGGGGTCGGCGTACTGGCGGGTATGGACCAGTGCCAGATCGACGATTTCATGTCGCGCTTGAACGCGAGCTTCGTCCAGCGATTTGCCGCAAAACTCCAAGTGCCCGCCGTCGAGAAAACGGTATCGCTGCCCCGCCCACTGCTCGACGGTCGCCAGGTCGGGCTCAATCAACGCCGTATTCGGAGCTTGGGGCGCGCGATACTGCGGATACTGTTCTTGAGTTTCGGCGACGGCAGCCATCGTCATTGGTCAGGGAATCCCGAAGCGGCTTCAGTTCTCAGTTTTTTAATGCATACCCTTGAGCAAGCATCCGTGCCACGCTCCGATCCAAGACCTCATTGTAGTGCTTCATCCGCCGCTCCGCATCGTCCAAGGCACCACCAAAGGAGCGGGCCAGGTCCAGGTACAGCAGGGGAACCGGTATTTCCACGATTTTCAACCCCAGCATTGCTGCTTGAACCCACACCTCCAAGGGCATCGCGTAGCCGTCCTCCCGGATATCCAGCCTTTTCAAAGCATCGGTGCGATATGCCTTGAAACCGCAAAACGCGTCGGTGATGCCCAGCCCGAATCGATCGTTCAACATTTGGGTGATCTGGCGATTGATGCGCATGCGATCGGCAGGTGGCTGCGAGTCCCCTGGGAACTTTTTTAGATAACGACTGCCGGAAACAATGTCTGCATTCTCACACGCAGCGACGAACTCTGGAATCCTGCTCGGCTGGTGCTGCCCGTCGCAGTCCAGCGTCACCAGTTTCCCGAACCCTTCGTCGATCGCATACCGGAACGCTGACTTCAAGGCTGCCCCATACCCCAGGTTTTGGGGATGGTCGATGACCCGCACCTGCGGCCAGCCGGCCAGTTTGTCCCGCGTTCCATCGGTCGAACCATCGTTGACCACCAGGACCTCTGGTGCGTACTTCACGACTTCGCGCAGCACGTCATCCACGTATCGTTCTTCGTTGTAAACCGGCAGGGCGGCCAGCCATCGATCCATGACAGATTCTTTTTTCTTGGGTTGCGGCGGAACAGGTTCAGCCAGCGAGCGGACGTACTGCAACTCGCTCGCACGCCGACTCTTTCGCGCTCGGAAATGCCGATGCGAGATCCATCGCGGCTCGTTGGATCAATCGCGGCTCGTCGCCTGCATGTAGCGGAAAATGTAGTAGGCCAACGTCAACACCGCTTGCAACGTCGCCGCCACATATGTCAGGGCTGCAGCGTTGAGCACTTTGCTGACATAGTGAATCTCGGGCCCCGAGACGATTCCCAGAGCGATCAACTCCGATTTGGCACGCGAACTGGCATCGAACTCGACCGGCAGATTGATCAGTTGGAAGAGAACCGTCGCACCAAACGTGATGATTCCCAACAAGAACACATACTTCCCCAGCGGGATCATGCTGAACGCCATGACCATTCCCACCATCAGCAGGATGGTTCCAATGCTGCTGCCGAAGCTGGCCGCTGGTACCGCCAGATTGCGAATAACCAAGGGAGCATAATGCCGGGCATCCTGCAGGGCATGTCCCGCCTCATGGGCGGCGATCCCGACCGCCGCCATGGAATTGACGCCATACACGTTGGGGCTCAACCGCAAAACTTTGCCGCGCGGGTCGTAATGATCCGACAATTCGCCTGGAATCTGTTCGATCTGTACGTCGTGCAGACCATTCGCATCCAGAATGCGCCGCGCCGCCTCAGCTCCCCGCATCGATGCCGGAACGCGACTCATTTTCTCGTACGCCGAGCGAACCATCGCCTGGGCGACGACGGCCAACAGCAGGGCTGGCGCAACGAACACGAAATACATGAAATCTGGCATCCACATCATGGCAGACAATCCTTGGTGATCCAATCAATAACTCAATCCAGCCATCCACTCCGCCCGGCGAAACGAGCAACCCAACCGCTGGCGTTACCAGGGGACAACATCACCGGCATTACCAGCGGCCAACTCCGCCAAAGAACGACATCCCTGGGGGCCCAGCATTTCTGGGAAAGGGGACAATGGCAGGCAACCGAACCGGACTTCTCCACCCAGCACATTTTGCGCCAAATCGCTCCGCCTGGGGATTCCCCTTCCGTTTTTCTCGCTCCCTGCGATGTGTCGGCCCCTTGTTTCTCCGTCTTATTACTGGGAATCGCGTGCCGGTACCGACAATCCGCGTAGCAAACCAAATAGACGGCCGCCCCACTTACCGGACTTGTTGCATATCGGATCGTATGTTTCCGGCGAAGAAGAAGTGGTCAGGGGGGGGCGGTCCTCGAGCTGTCGGAGTGCTGCCCGAGCCGCCTCCAGACCAGCCTGCATCATGCCTTGGGGGTGCGAAAAATCCCACCATTCGAACCGACCAACTTCCGGGCGAATCACCAGGTCGGCATGCGTCAGGGCATGCCGGCGAAACAAGCGCTCCCCGATCTCGTCCATCCGCAGGAGCACATGGAGTGCCGATTCGCAATCCACGGCTCGTTCGAGCGTCGGTCCCACATCCACCCCGACGACCAATCCCTCGCCATAACAGGCGGCGATTTCCGTCGGCAGCGACTCCAACACTCCGAAATCGCACAACAGCATATCGTCCCAGGCGACGGGCGGAAAAATACCGGGAATGGACATCGAGGCCTGCACAGCTTTGCGCAAACTCCCCCGCTCCAGCACGATTTGGTGGCCCGAGCGCAGGTCGACGGCTACCACGGATAGAGGCGTTTCGGCCTCGGCGATATCGATGTCGGGGACCAACTGTTCGATCGCTTCGACCAGTACGTCGTCGCGCAGAAGCGACGCTTCCGATAACACGCGATTGCACAGACTCCTGGACCGAAGGTAATGGCGGATTCCGTCGAGCCATCCCAGGACTCCGGGTTGCCGCGGTTGCTCCTTCCCCGGCGCGACGCCGTACAGCGCCTGCTGCTGCAGGCAGAATCGTTCCGAACTGAGGAAGGTCGTGGCCCGGTACGCGCATTGTTCCGGGGATTCCTTTGGCGGGCGGCTGGCCAGCATGGCGCCGGCCAGCGCCCCCATGCTCGTTCCCACGATCCGCTGCACCTCCCAGCCGGCTTCGCAAATGGCCTGAAACACACCGAAATGCGCAAGACCACGGGCGCCGCCGCCCCCCAGGGCCAGGACCAGGCCGCCGCGGCTGTGCCGGGTTTGTCGCGGAAACTCGATCATCGGTCGTCGTACCTCATCAAGATTGGTTGCGGTGGGATCCCCTCCAACTCGCTCCATCCTTCCTCCGCGATGCGAGCGCCCAATTCGGTCATGCGGCGGAAATCGGCATTGGTCGGCTGGCTGCCGGTCAACTCCCGCCACAATTGACCACAGAGGACTTCTGCCGCCGACTGCAGTACCGAGTCTGCCGGACGGTTGGCTGCGTAGGCGGCGGTGACCAGCAGCACCACAGCGCTTTGCACTCGGCTGCCCAAATGGATCATCGAGCACTGGCGGTCGGCCAGCTTCAACTGGTGCGTGCGCATGGCCGCGGAAATATCGAAGCACTGCGAGGTCAAAATCTCCGCGGCATCCTGTGCGTACCGGCGCAGTCCGGCAGGCCAGCCCTGGGCGGGGATCGAACCGCTGCCCATCCACCGCTGCCCCACCCACCAGGCGGCGTAGTCGGCCAGCGAACGGCGCAGCAACCAGGCGTGCCGTGGGTTCAGCAAGTTTGGCTGCTGCAAGCCCGCATCGACCAGGGCCCGCCCGATCGGCTCGAAGTACCTCTTGCCGTGGTGCTTGACCAACGATTTGAAAAACGCCATGCCCAGCATCTCCCCTTCGCCTTCGTAGATGCAGGGGGCCAGGAATTCGTGCACGTTGTCCCCGAAGAAATGGCCATGGAGAAAGGCCCGACCGCCGTGCGTCTTCATGTACAATTCGATGGCCGCGGATTTTTGCGCTTCGCTGCCAAAAATCTTGGCTACGATACATTCCATTTCGCCGCGGAATCCGCGATCGATCAGATTGGCGCACCAATCCGTCAGGGCATCGCAGGCGGTAATGTAACCGGCCAGCATCGCGATCCGCCGCCGCACCAGTTCCCGCCGCTCGATCGGTTGCCCGTAAGTGCAGCGGTAGTGGGCCCATGGCAGCATGTCCGCCAGCATCGACCGCATGGTTCCGGCCGCGGCGGCACACAACGAAACACGCCCCAGATTCAGGCCGTGGTAGGCGATGGTCAAACCGTCTCCC
>RFIQ01000610.1 GCA_003695565.1 Planctomycetota bacterium
GAGTCGCATCGATTTTACAGCCGGACGCCGGTGGTGGAGTTTCCAGCCGCCCCGGCGGCAGACACCGCCCCGCCCGGCAACGGACGGTTGGGAGGTTCGGCCGCTGGACGCCTTTGTCGCCGACGCGTTCCACGCTCGGGGGCTGGTCGCTGCCGACCGGGCGCAGCCATTGATCTTGCTGCGGCGGTTGACGTTCGACCTGACCGGCCTGCCACCTACCTTGGCCCAGCAATCCGCAGTCGAATTGTTGCAAACGCAGGCGGGCTACGAACAGTTCGTGGATGGACTGCTGCAATCGCCAGCGTTCGGTGAGCATTGGGCACGCCTGTGGCTCGATCTGATGCGATTCGCCGAGGATCAGGCGCACATCGTGGGCAACAACCGATCTCTGTTTTACCCCAATGCCTACCTGTACCGCGATTGGGTTGTGGGCGCTTTCAATTCCGATCTCCCCTACGACCAATTCGTCAAATTGCAGTTGGCCGCGGACTTGATCACCCCTGACGATCCGACCGATGACGTCGCCTTGGGGTTCATCGGTCTAGGTCCCAAGTACTATCGCCGCAACGCTCCAGAGGTGATGGCGGATGAGTGGGAGGACCGGGTGGATGTGCTGTCGCGTGGCCTGTTGGGGCTTACCGTGGCGTGCGCGCGATGCCATGACCACAAGTACGATCCGATCGGCACGGCAGATTACTATGCGCTGGCCGGAGTCTTCGCCAGTACGGAGATGTTCAATCGCCCGCTCAGCGCCGAAGTGGAAGTGGGTAAGGACGGACAAGCGAAGGACCCTGTCCACGCGCTGCATATCGTTCGCGATATCGCCCCCCGCGATTTGCACATCATGATCCGCGGGGACGTCAATCGTACCGGTCCGCTGGTACCACGGGGCTTCCTGACCGTACTATCTTCATCGAGTTCAGTTCGCTTTCAGCAAGGCAGCGGGAGGGCCGAGTTGGCCGAGATCCTCACCGATCCCGCTCGCAACCCTCTTCTAGCGCGCGTGTTTGTGAATCGGATTTGGGGACGGCTGATGGGGCGGCCGCTGGTTGCCACCCCGAGCAATTTCGGTTCGCTGGGAACCCCGCCGTCACACCCCGAGTTGTTGGATGACCTCAGCGTGCGTTTCATGGAGCACGATTGGTCGGTGAAGTGGTTGTGCCGCGAAATTGTCACTTCGGCTACCTACCAACAGAGTGCCGTGAATGCTGCCACGCAGTCTGCGGATCCAACCAACATATGGCTGACCCGGGCCAACCGAAAGCGGTTGAGCGTCGAACAATGGCGCGATGCAGTGCTGGCCGCCGCAGATCGGTTGGAGTGCACGAATGGAGGGCCGAGCATCGACCCAGCAGACCCCGAGTCGACGCGGCGAACTTTGTACAGTCAGGCCAGCCGATTGGAGTTGAATCGTATGTTGGCATTGTTCGATTATCCGGATCCCAATAACCATGCACCAGCGCGTGCCACGACCACCACGCCGTCACAAAAACTGTTTTTGATGAACAGCCCATTCATGGCGCGCAACGCTGAACGCATCGCCGAGCGGGTACGGTCCCAGTCCGATTCGGTAGCGGAAACAGTGGAAGCGGCATTCCGTTTGTTGTTGGGGCGGCCGCCCTCCGCTGAAGAGACTCAGGCCGCTATTGAATACTTGCAACCCGACGGCGGAAACCTGCCGCAACTGGTGCATGGGATCCTGTTGACCAACGAAATGTATTTTATCGATTGAGGCAAGTTGCGGATTTATCGGAGTCCGGGCTTGCTGAGCGAGGCATTTTTTCCTGTCCTGCGGTCGCATCGCGGCCGAGGCATTGCACGAGGATTCGAGTCGTGAGCCATTTCGCAAATCGTCGGCAAATGTTGCAGCGTGCCGGTGCCGGGTTTGGCATGCTTCCCCTGGCGGCTCTGGCGCACGTTTCGGCGCGCGGCGCCACGGCTACTGGCCAGCCGCATTTTCAACCGCGGGTCAAACGCGTGGTGTTCTTGTTCATGAATGGAGCTCCGTCGCACGTCGACACGTTCGATCCCAAACCGGCCTTGCAGCGAGTGGCTGGACAACAACCGGCAGGGATGAAGACCAAGGGAAATGGTTTCATGCCCTCTCCATTTCGTTTTGCGCCGCGCGGGGAAAGTGGCGTAGTGATGAGCGAGCTGTTTCCTCAATTGGCCCGCCATGCAGATGATCTGTGCGTGATCCGCAGCATGCATACCGATACGCCCAATCATGAGCCGGGATTGCTGATGATGCATTCGGGAAACCAGCAACCGATCCGCCCCAGCCTCGGTTCCTGGGTTTCGTATGGCCTGGGTACGGAGAACGAGAACTTGCCCGCGTTCGTAGCTATCTGCCCCGGCATGCCGGTCGTCGGCCCACAATTGTGGTCTTCCGCGTTTCTGCCAGCCAGCCATCAAGCTATGCGGGTGAATACCAGCGACATGCGGCTGGACAAACTGGTGGCCCATCTGGACCATCCTTACCTGGACCGCGCGGCGCAGCGCCGGCAACTCGACTTCACACAGCGGCTCAACCACCTGCGCGCTCAACGCACGACGATGGACGACTCTCTGGACGCCCACATACGCAGCCTGGAGCTGGCATTCCAAATGCAAGCCGAAGCGAGCACTGCCTTTGATATCAGCCGCGAGCCGCCGTACGTTCACCAGCGTTATCCGGACACGACGTTTGGGCACAGTTGCCTGTTGGCGCGGCGGTTGCTCGAGCATGGCGTCCGATTCGTGCAGGTCTACTACGTGGACAAGAACAAACAGCCATGGGATACGCACGCGGACAACAACAATCGCCACCGAACTTTGTGCGCGGACAGTGATCGAGCATCGGCTGCGCTGCTTGCCGACCTCAAAGAACGCGGGTTGCTGGAAGATACCTTGGTGATTTGGGGCGGTGAATTCGGCCGTACGCCCTACTCGCAAACCAATGATAAGAACAACAAGTCGAAACCGGGGCGCGATCACCACGCTACCGGATTCTCGATGTGGTTGGCAGGCGGGGGAATCCAAGGGGGCACGATGTATGGTCGTACCGATGAATTCGGCATGCACGCAGTCGAGAATCGAGTCCATGTCCACGATCTACACGCCACGATTCTGCATCTGTTAGGCATCGATCATACCCGATTGACCTACCGCTACAGCGGGCGTGACTTCCGTTTGACCGACGTCCATGGTAACGTCGTCACCGACATCCTGGCGTAGATGCCCTGCATCGGCCCCCTGGACAGGAGCCGTGCTGAGTTGCCTATTGTTTCCCTGGATCCGGTCGGAAGCGATCGTGCTACTTCGCCTGCGTCTCGGGCAGCACGTCGCCCCACTTGGCCCGGCGATCCTTCTCATGCAATTGCCGATTCGTGTAATGGCCGGCCAGGACGGGCGTATGCTCTTGGGCCGCAATGCGTTCGATGCGACGAACGATATCGGGATGTTGCTCTGCAACGTCGTGGGCTTCGCTGATATCGACCGACAGATCGTACAGCTCCCAATCACGCGAGGGCTTCGTGCGGATTCCCTTCCAATTGCCCATGCGGACGGCTCGCTGATCGCGGTATTCCCAGTACAAATGGTCGTGTTGCGGCTGTTGGCGGCCGACTGCTGCGGGCCCCAATAACTCGGGCAGAATGCTCAGCCCATCGACATCGGCAGGGGCCCGTCCACCGGTCAACTCTGCCAAAGTAGGAAATACATCGCACTGGTAACAGAGCAGATCACTCACCCGTCCCGGCTCGATCCGTCCCGGCCAACGGACCAAGAACGGAATCCGCAATCCGCCTTCATACAGCGATCCCTTGCCACCCCGGAATTCAACTCCCGTCACCGGATCGACGTTGGGACCAAAGAATCCACGCGGGTGTTCCTTGGTCTTGAACCGATCCTGCCCGCCGTTGTCCCCGGTAAAGAAAACGATCGTGTTCTCCTCCAGGCCCAATTCGCGCAACAAGTCGAGTACTTCCTTTACATTGCGATCGACCATGCTCACCATGGCGGCATAATTCTTCGCATCTTGCGGTACCGCGGGGTCCTGCATCCATGCGTCGTTGCGATACAAATCCCAAGCCGGATCGTCAGCCGGGATGTCGTACATTCCGTGGGGAGGAGTGATGGGCAGATAGCAGAAGAAAGGGCGATCCTTGTTGTCGCGAATGAATTCGAGCCCTTCCTCCATAATGCGGTAATGCGAATAAGTTTGTCCGCTTCGGCCCCCGCGGTTTCCGGGCAATGGAACTTCCGCACTGTTGCGCACCAGATAGGGCGGATAGTAACTGTGGGCGTGTACCTGGTCATAATATCCAAAAAAGACGTCGAAACCGTGGAGCTCGGGAACTCCCGTGGAACCGCGGCCACCGGCACCCCATTTTCCAAAACCACCGGTGGCGTATCCCAATGCCTTAAGCATCGAAGCGATAGTGGGTTCGTCGGCGCGCAATGGCGTGCCGCCGTCATTGGCCCGAACCGAAGCGTGCCCCATGTGCTTGCCCGTCATCAAAGCACAACGCAAAGGAGCACAAACCGGGGCGGCCGCCAGTGCTTGGGTGAAACGGATGCCTTCGGCCGCGAATTGATCGATGTTTGGCGTATGGATCTTCGAGTTGCCCATATGGGACAATTCATAATACGCCAGTTCGTCCGACATGATATAAACGATGTTGGGCAGCTTTGCTGGAGCCGGTTCGGAGTCCTCTGACCTGGCGACCTCTGGCAGAACCGCGCAGCAGACGAGCAACGCCGCATGGACTAAGAAAATGGTTCGGTGGGCAGTCAAGTGTTGGTGGAACATGGCGAGGGTCTCCGGTAACGATCAATCGCAGCGGGCAGGAGGATGGGGTACAGGGGAGCTGGCGCCTGGACCCTGCGGACAGATTTCAAGTATGCTCTTCTACGGTTGTACCACGCCGCAGGGGTCGGCGTCGAGCGCCTCCCTGCAACTCACCGTGATTCGTCGTCCAGCACCGCCCAATCCGGTGTCCCGAACCACGCATCCATCTCATCCAAAAATGGAGCGACGACCTCGGGTGGTTCTAAGATGTGGCCACGGTCTCCAGTTTCAACGATCCAGGTATCCAGCGCAGCTTGCAGGGTCGCCAGGACCTGTTGATGGTGCGGGTCGTCGGATTCCGCCAAGTTGGTGATCTCGTGCGGGTCGATCGAAGTATCGTACAACATGTGCTGGGGGAATGGCCGCATCAGCTCTGCAGGTGGCCCCGTCAATCGGCCTTCCGCAAACAGGCGCCGCATCAAGGGCTTGACCGGAAAGCACTTTTCCTTGTAGCGGTTCAGCGTCAGAAAACCAGCGCCCGGTGTGTAATTGCGAATGTAATGGAACCGCCCGTCGTGGACGCTGCGCTGGCGAACGACGGTCTCATCGATGCGATCGCGCGCGGAAAACGCGAACCGCCGCGGTGGGTCAGCCGTCGGCCCCACCAACACTCGGGATTGCATCAAGAGTGGCCGTTCCACTCCGGCCATGGCCAGCGTCGTAGCTGTGACGTCCAGGAGGCTGATAACGCGGTCGTCCACCGCGCCCGCCGCATACGGTTTCGGGGTGGGAAAGTTCTTGGGCCAGGCGATGATCAACGGAACGTGAATGCCGCTGTCGAAACACCAGTGGATCCCTCGCGCTTCCAGTCGTCCATTGTCGGCGAAGAACATCACGATGGTATCGTCGGCCAGCCCTTGTCGCTCGAGCGCTTCGAGAACCCAGCCAACGCGCACGTCCACCCCCGAAACCGAGTTCAAGTAGCGTGCCCATTCCTCGCGCACCAGGGGATGATCCGGATAGTAGGGAGGAGGCGTGATGCGATGCGGTGTCGCTACCTGCGGATGCCACTCTTCTCCCACCCAGGGGACGCGCGGCTTTTCCTTCGATCGTCGGTCGTAGATGTCGTATTCCGCCTCTGGTGTATTGATTTGAGCGAAAAACGGTTGGTGGGCCGTTAGTTCATCCCAATCGTCCGTGTCGTACAACGGGCCTTCGTTGACAAAATTCAGATCCAGTTTGCCCGTTCCCACGACGCGATCCCCAATGCGCACGATGTTGCCGGTACGGTATCCCACATCATGTAGGCGATGCGTAATCGGTCGGACGCCCGGCGGAAGACGGTAGTCGTCGTTGCGGTGGCTGCGCATGTTATGCGTGTCGATGGTGGTGGCATACATGCCGGTCATGAATGCCGACCGACTGGGCGCGCAAACGGGCGACGTTGAAAACACATTGGTGAACCGAACACCACGATCTGCCAGGCCGTCGATCTGCGGAGTGTGGACATCCGCCATGCCGTAACAACCGAAATCCAAGGCGAAATTCTCGCCCACAATCCACACGATATTGGGTCGACGCGGCGGGTCGGCCTGGGGGTGTTGCCCCATCAATAATCCCCCAAGCCATCCGGCCCAAAGGCTCAAGAACAACAGCGATCGCAGCGTCACGGTCATGGTTTGCGGCCTTTGAAATTGTGCGTAGAGGTTGCCATTGGACCATTCCGCGCGGTTGCCCATGGGCGCCCTAGCCAACCGCGGCTTTTCCCAGCGGCGAATCGCCGCCGGACCGGTCGGGTTCAGGAGCATGCGACCCAGGAGCCAGAATCCGCTGCTTGTTGCAAACATTGGCAAATATGGATGGCATCCCGCGCATGCTGGCCATCCAAACGGGGATCGATGTTGCCCGTTTGGATCGACTCGGCGGCGCTGGTCAACTCGGCCGCAAAGGCATCGATCTCGTCTCCTCCCGTGGACTCCGGTCGCTCGACGGTGCCATTGGGATACATGACCTTCAGCGGCAGCGTCTCCACGCCATCGGTTAACGCATCCAATTGGTA
>RFIQ01000611.1 GCA_003695565.1 Planctomycetota bacterium
GAATTGGCGTAAACTAGTGCTTTGTCAAGTTCGGAAAGCGGGCCAAGCATCCTGCTTGCCATGCATCACCCTGGCTCGATCGCGAACTGCAAGCTTGCGCCACGAACGCGGCTATCCTGAAGAACCACAGCTTAAGGGAGCACTAGGTCTTGGCCCGCAGCGGTGTGCAGTGCGGACGGGCACAGAATTGATCATAACCTTTTCCGGTCCTCCACCACGGCACGCGTTCGAATATGGCTATCGTTGTAATTGCCGCATTCTATGCCCTGTTCTTCGCCATCGGTGTCGCCGCGTCGCGGTGGTTGGTTCGTGCGCCATCGCCCGGAGATCTGCTGTTGGCACGGCGGCGATTGCCACTGTGGCTGGCGGTCCTGACACTTACGGCCACCTGGGTAGGAGGCGGTTACATCGTCGGCACCGCCGAAGCGGTTTACGATCCCAAGCTCGGTCTGTTGTGGACCCAAGCCCCCTGGTGTTTCGCATTGAGCCTGGTCTTGGGGGGCCTGTTTTTTGCCCAGCCGGTGCGCCGCCGGAATTGTACAACGATGCTGGATTTATTCGAGCAGCGGTACGGGGCAAGCACGGCCGGGCTCCTGTACCTTCCCGCATTGCTGGGCGAACTCTTCTGGATCGCTGCGATTTTGTCCGCTCTGGGACAAGTATTTGCCACTTTGGTTGGCATCGACCCGACCGTTGCCATCCTCGTGTCGGCAGCCGTAGCGCTCGCTTACACGCTGGCTGGCGGGTTGTGGTCGGTGGCGTTGACCGATGCTGTCCAACTCGCTTGCATCGTTGCGGGCCTGCTGGTGGCGCTCCCTTTTGCGTTGCGCTACGCCGGAGGACTCCAGCACGTTCTTCTTCAATACCAGCTTTCCCATGGAGCGACTTTTCGCCTGTTGCCCGATCCGCGGATCATCGGCGTGCCGGAGGTCTGCGCGTGGTGCGACTCAGCTCTGTTGTTGATTTTTGGCGGCATACCCTGGCAGGTCTATTTTCAGCGCGTGCTGGCATGCCGCACCGACCGCGGTGCCATCTGGTTATCGGTGGTGGCCGGCGTGGGTTGCTTGCTGCTGGCATTGCCCAGCGTCATCATTGGGATGGTGGGAGCCACGGTGGACTGGACCTTGGTTGCCGGTGCGGCCCCGGAACCACAGGCAGTGTTACCGTTCGTATTGCGGTACTTGACCCCTTCGGTTGTCGCGCTGTTGGGATTGTGTGCGGTCGCTGCCGCTGTCATGTCCTCGATCGACTCATCGATTCTCTCGGCTGCATCAATGTTTTCCTGGAACGTCTATCGCCCGTTTTCCCGGTCGGGCAGCGAACGACACATCAAGACCGCTATGCGGGCGGCAATGATCGTCATCGGTGCTCTGGCAGCCGTGTTGGGCATTCGCGTCCAGAGCGTTTACAACCTGTGGTACCTAAGCGCTGATCTGGTCTACGTAGTTCTGTTCCCGCAGTTGCTATGCGCCCTGTTCGATCGCCGAGCGACGGTGCGAGGCGCATGGACGGGAGCGGCGGTTGGATTCGTGTTGCGCATGGCCAGCGGTGAGCCAAGCTTGGGAATTGCCTCATGGGTGGAGTTGCCGGAATTCGTTCCATTGAGAACCGCCGCCATGGGAACCAGTTTGCTGACGATCTTGGCAGTCTCTCGCCTGACGCCCGCAGCATCGGAGGGCATGGCTTCCAATCAGGAGCGGCCTTCCATAGAGGAGCGGATCGGTGGATGAACATCACGATGAACCTGCCCGCCGTCGCATCGCCGGATGGCTGGTGCATGTCTACACGGCCGCCGGAGCCTGGGTGGGGCTGATGGCCGCCATCCATATCCTGAGCGGGGACAACCGTTCCGCCCTCCTGTGGTTGACCCTGGCGGTGCTGATCGATGCCAGCGACGGTTGGCTAGCCAGGCGGTTGCAAGTCAAGGCCTTGGTGCCGAGCATCGATGGCGCTCGCTTGGATGACATCGTGGACTACGTCACCTTTACGTTTCTGCCGATCTTGATGATTTATCGTTCCGGCTGGTTGCCCTACCCGGCGGAACTGTGGACGTTCTTTCCGTTGGTCACCAGCCTGTTGGCGTTTGCAAATGTCCGTGCCAAGGAGGGGGGATTCTTCCGTGGCTTTCCCTCCTACTGGAACATCGTGGCGTTCTACATCGCGATTTGGCTGCATGCCTATGGCCCGTGGGTGGTGTTGGGTGTGGTGCTGGCACTGAGTTGCATGAGTATTCTACCGGTGCGATTTGTTTATCCGACGCGGACCCCGAGGATGGCTTTTTGGTTTGTGCTGGGGGGACTGCTGTGGCTGCCCATCATCGCCCTCATCTTGGGGGTGTTTTTTCCTGATCCACCCAACTGGTTATTGATGTTGTCGCTGGTGTATCCCGGGTTCTATGTGGTCCTATCAATCTACATGGATGTGGCGGACCGGCGTCAGCGTTCGCGTTAGCCATCGTTAGCGAATCGTGGCTACGCGAAAGTTCCTGGACCCGTTAAACTGCCCGTTCTTGACTAGAGCGGTTCGTGCCGCAGAAAACAGTTGGGCCACCTCAAAGATCGGAAAGACCCATGATGACAGGAACTGAGATTCAGCGCGTCGCCATTGGCGGAGATCACGCGGGATTCCTGATGAAGCGAGTGGTGGTCGACCAGGTGCGGGGACTGGGTATCGAGGTCTGTGATTGCGGAACATTCGACGAAAGTCCTTGTGATTTTCCGGATATTGCAGAGAAGGTGGCAATGCAGATCCTGCGGGGCCAGGCAGAGCGCGGCATCTTAGTTTGTGGCAGTGGGGTCGGCGTGAGCGTGGCGGCGAACAAATTTCCCGGGATCCGCGCCAGCCTCTGCCATGACACTTATTCAGCGCATCAAGGGGTCGAACACGACGACATGAATGTCCTTTGTATTGGTGCTCGCGTCATCGGGCCCGCACTGGCCGAAGAGATTGTCGACGCGTTTCTCAAAGCGCGTTACGCGCCTCAACCACGCCACGCCGCACGAGTCGCCAAAATCGCTGACATCGAACGACGAGCCCTCAACGGTGAATTTGGCGGCCACTGAACGGCGGGCGGGGCGGTTTGCCCCCTGCCGGTTAGTCGGCTTGTCACAGCGAGAAAAACCGGTCTGGACGCAGGAAGCGGAATCTTGCGAGACTGGCGGTATGTAAGATAACCCACCGCTGGTGCTTTATAAGAAACGGAGGTCTTGAATGCGTACGTGGAAGAAGATTTGGGTGTATGGACTGAGTTTGGCTCTGGTGGTCAGCTCATGGAGTGTGGAAGTGGTGGCAGCCCAACCGTGCTGCCGGGCTCCATCGCAGGGACAGACCTGTTGTCGTCCAGCCCGTCCGGGGCTACTTGCTCGCTGGCGACACAGACGCCGTGCGCGGGCGACTTCAGTCGCTCAGGTGGCATGCAAACCGGCCTGCCCAACGTCGGCAGAGAATAACATCGAAATCGTGTACAAGGACGGTAAGCGGTTCCAGATCGTTCGGTCGCCGCGCGGCTGCACGATCCACATTCCCCTACCCCCAGGGCACCCGGGAATCCCCTACGATCGTTTACCAGATGGGCGGATTGTTCCTCGTTCCCCCTTTTCGCTCTCGGGAACCAGCGGCCAACAGGGAGCCAGCAATCCGACGCCTTGCGCTTGGCAATTTCTGGCTTGTTGCCAGGTGGAAACCAACGACTACTGCATGGAGCAGTACTTGATTTGTATCCAAGCGTTGCAGGAAGAGCAATTGCATACCGAGTGTCCCGTGTCCGTGGTGGAGCCGGACGACCCGCCTTACACGACCCCCGAGGAGGAAAATTCGGTCGACGCGGAACCCTCGCCTAGCGATACCCTGGATCGTCAGTAGCGGGAGGGAATCGCGTCGAGGAGCAGCGCCACAGTGAACGGAGGGTATGTCGCGTGATGCTGGCGACGCGATTGCTGGCGGCATGCACCGCAACGCCCGCAGCAGCACCGCCCGGTCCGCCGAGCAGTCCACCGAGGGCGGCGGCCGTCAAAGCCCCTGCCCCATCAGCGACTCGGCGAATTTGATTGGCGGGCAGCCCTCGACTGCAACCTGCGATGGCGACGCCTCCTGCCACCAGATCGGCAACGATCAAAGCAGGATGGAATCGCGCAGGGGATCTGAGGATTGTCCGAGCCATCGTTTTCTGAGCAATCACCCACGCGGTCTTCGTGGCAGCGGAGACCGCGTTCTCGACCACCGCTTCGGAAACCATGATCTGGTGGCTGTGCCATTGGCCGGTTGCACAATAGGTCGCGAAGTGCTCGCAGTTTCCGTCCAACAAGTCGTAGCCGCGGACCCCGAGCAGTGATTCGGCAGTCGCCACTACCTGCTGAGGATCCAAACCGTTGGGATGCCGGATAACTCGAATAGTGGCTCCGCGAGCAAAGGAATCGAGCGAAGAGCTGCGCACGGCAAAATGCTCGCCGCTGTCACGAATGGCGACGCGCGTTCCTGCGCGTGGGCAGAGGTGAATCACCCGGTCTGGCCCCACATAAATGCCATGATGTTCGTAGGGAACTGCCCCGCGGCGAGCGCGGACGCAGATGTGATCGCCGGCCTGCAGTTCCAAGGTGTCCATGGTACCTCCACGATTGCAAATGCATGCGCAACTACGGTCGCATCACCGCTTCATCTAGCGCCCAAAGGGCGCGCCACGTCGCCAACCATGCCGCTTGCCTAACGGCGGCAGAAGACTGTGCCCCATCCGGCGCGAATCGTTGTTGACTTTGCTCGGCGGCGGATGCCTGGTCCCCGACGTCAATCCCCAGTCTATCCACCGCCGCCGGATGGCTCGCAAAATCTTCGACCGCACGGCGGAAGAAATCGGCCAACGCGTCGATTTCCTCTGGTTGCGGAGGCCGCACCAGTACCGATCGAAACGCCCAATGCAGCGCCTCCCTCAGTCTTGGTTCGTCCAGTTTGGTCGAAGCTTGGAAAGATTTGACCAGATTTGGTAAGCTGCCGTTGACCGACCGGTTCGCTGCCAGCCGGGCGAGTTCCACGACCATGGTGTCGTTGAGCAACGTCAGCCCTTGCAGGGGCGAATTGCTGCGCACACGACGCACCGTGCATGTTTCCCAACTGGGCGCGTCGAAAGTTGCATAGAAGGCGAAGGGGGCGGTGCGTTTGCGAAACGTGTACAGGCTGCGCCGGAATCGATCGCCTCCTTCGCTGGCCTGCCAGCGGGGACTGCCAAAGGCCACTTCGGTCACCCCAGCCGGTTGCGGCGGACGGACAGGGGGGCCCCCGATGCGGCGATCAAGCATACCGGAGGAAGCGATGATCTGATCACGAATTTGCTCTGCGTCCAAGCGGCGGCGAGGCATGTAGCTGAGCCAGCGGTTTTCCGGATCGAGCTGGCGGCTGGTGGTTGCCGCGCGGCTGGTCTGCCAGTACACGCGGCTGGTGACAATCCTCCGGTGCAATTGCTTGAATGACCAGCAATCATCTTGGCTCCAAGTAACAGCCAGCCAATCGAGTAAATCCGGATGCGACGGCGATTGGCCTTGCAATCCGAAATCCTCCGGAGTGCGAACCAGACCGGTTCCAAAAAAATGCGCCCAGGCCCGGTTAACAACGACGCGCGCTGTGAGCGGGTTTTCGTCCGAAATCAGCCAGCGGGCCAGCCCCAAACGGTTCTTGGGCCACTCGGCCTTCCAGCCATGCAGGACTTGGGGCACACCCGGTTCAACCCGTTCAGCCGGTTGCAGGTATTCTCCTCGATGATGCCGGTGTGTAGGTCGCACATGTCCGGGGGGCCACTCGGCCAGGACCAGTGTGGTGGTGGCTGGCGGAGGGCGACGCAGCCGTCGAATTTCCTCGGCTGCTTCTTGCAATTCGGGGGCATCGAGCAAAAATTGTTCGAACAGTTGTCGGCGTTCTTGCGGGGTCAACGTTTCATCGGGTTGCAGCAACGCACGCTCGACTTCGAGGGAGTAGGCGCGGGCCAGCGGTCGGGGCGGCGCGTCGGTTGCGGAAAACCGGAATCGCCCGAGCGAACTGGCAAAATGGCGTCCAAAGATCATGTGCACGCTAAGAGGTGTTCCAGGAGGGACCGGTGTCTGCAGCGCATACACAGCCACGTGCCGTTCCCCTTGTCGACCATGCACGGACCATCCAGTTTGCACGTCGCCATCGACCGTTAGTTGAGCCGAGACAGGATTCTGCCCGAATCGGTTGGCAGCGAACGAGTGGCTGGCCTCTGTTATGGCCAGTGGGCGATCGTTGGCATTGAATTCGATTTCGGCCAGGAAAAAATCCCCCAGCGTGCCCTCGTAATATGTCGATCCTGGTCCGCGGGCAGGCAGCCGCTGGTCGGGAAGAGCTTCCAATCGAATGGCACGGATGGGAAAATCGACCGGCGCGAGATCGACGAAATAGTCGTCCCGCTTGGCCGTATCTCCCGAGGCGAACACCGATCCATCAGCTTGAATCGTCAAGATCGGCAAACTGCTGCGCGCTCGAGTCGGCCACAAAGTGCGCCACTCGGCGGCTCCGTCGCGCTCGCGAACCAACCATGCTTGAAACGCCTGCTGCACCAAGGCGGTGCGCCGAGCTGCCAGAGAAGCGGCTTCATCCAAGTCCCCCGTCGCCGCATGGCCGTTGCCGCGCGTTGCATCTGATGGCTCCGCCGACTCAGCGGAGCCCTCTACCGGCCAACGATCGGGCAGTTTTTCGAGCAACTCGGCCGCTCGACGTCGATTGCGGTCCCACAAGGCCTGCCACTGCGGGTCGGGCAATTCCAACTGTGGTTCGTCCGCGTTGTTCATCAAAGCCATGAATTGGTAGTACTCGGTATGGCTGATGGGGTCGAATTTATGCGCATGGCACTGGGCACATCCCAGGGTCAATCCCAGCCAAACGGTCGCCGTGGTGGACACACGATCGGTCATGGCGTAGAAGCGATACTCGAGGGGATCGATTCCGCCCTCTTCATTGAGCATCGTATTGCGGTGAAAGCCGGTCGCGATCCGCTGGTCGAGTGATGCGTCCGGCAGCAGGTCGCCCGCCAATTGCTCGACGGTGAACCGATCGAATGGCATATCTGCATTCAAGGCTCGCACGACCCAATCCCGGTAGGGCCAGATCGATCGTTCCCGGTCTTTCTCGTAGCCGTTGGTATCGGCATAGCGGGCCAGATCCAGCCAGTGCTGAGCCCATTTTTCTCCGTAATGCGGCGATGCCAGCAAACGATCGACCAGCAGCTCCAGGCCTTGGGGATCGATTTGTTTTTCCGCCTCATCCCACAGTCGGTTCGCCCAATAGTCGGCTTCGGCCACACCCGGTGGTAGGCCGATCAGGTCCAGGTACAAACGGCGCACCAACGTATACGGGTCGGCGTCCGGCGCCGGGGCCAACCCCGCCTGCGTGAGCCTCCGCAGGACGAATCGATCGATCGGCGTGCGGCACCAGGCGTCGTCCTGGCCCTTGGGAATCGGGGGTTTCTGCGGAGCGATAAAGGCCCAGTGCTGCTCCCACTTCGCCCCTTGCTCGATCCACCGTCGGAGGGTAGCGATTTGGTTCGGCCGCAATGCTTTGTTTGCATGGGGAGGTGGCATGCGTTCGTCGGGATCCGACGCGCTGACCCGCTGCCACAAGAGACTGCCGGCCAGGTCACCGGGGATTACGATCTCATCACCCCCCGCGTTGCCAAACAGGCCATCGGGTGTATCCAATCGCAAATCGGCTTCCCGCGTTTGCTCGTCCGGCCCGTGGCACTGAAAGCAGTGATTGGAGAGAAGCGGCCGCACATCGCGCACAAAATCGATTTCCTGCGCGGCAGCACAACGCGTCAGTGTGAATCCCATCGCCAGTGCCACGGCGACGGTCCAGTCGTATCGAAGTACCCAGCCTGGTTGTTTCATGCACCCACCGGTTGAGATTCCGCCAATTGCCGCTTCGCCTGGGCTAGCTTCATGGTGGCGATCAACATCAAAACCATTCCAATCGGAGCGGTGCATCCCAAGATCCATAGCACCGCACCAGCGATTCCCAGGCCTCGACCACAGTCTCCCTCCACCGGTTGGCCACGGGCGATCAACTCCTCCTGAGCGGCTTTGGGAATGGACACGAAGATGATGAAAATGATCGCCAGATTGACGAGCGGAACCAGAAGCAACCAGGGAACAAACGAGGGTACGGGGCGTCGAGGCTCCGGCAGCAGCTCCAAGGTCGCGTAACCGATGTACGCAACGTAAATGCTCAGAGCCAGGCCGATGATTCCCAGGATGATGATTCCTGCCCAGACGACGAAACTAACCGCCACGAGTGCAGCCACTTCCTCGTCATCCAGCTCGGGCGCGCCGAAGTCGGCGTCTTCGGTGATGTCCAGCCCTTCCATATCGAACTCGATGTCCGGTGGTGCCGCGTCTTGCATGGCAAATCCTGGTTGCGCAGCTATCCCGCAGACCAGCCAACCGAGGAAAAATAGGAACGCGATACGGGGCAATCTGCAGCAGTCGAGCATCAGGCAACTTCCTGTTTCAAGAGACACATGCGGAGGATGAACGTTCCTCGATCATTCTACGCCATGCGGACCGCGTTTAGAAGCTCGCCGGCTCCGACAGCCTTGTCGCGTCGGAACAACGCCCATCCGCGCAGAGGTACCTCCACGCAGAGGGTTGGAATGCCACCCCGCCCCCGCGGGCCAGTGTTGGCTATCGAGCTAAGAACCGCATGGAGCGGCTCGACCGTACACGCCGCGTTGCGAATTGGCTGCGGAAGGTCGTGTCCGATAGAAACGATATTGCTCCTGCACCGCGTAACCGGGGATGGAGCATCAGGCCCCGCAGCCCTGCCGTTAGTTGCCGGTTAGCTGATTGCCATTGCCACCGCACGCGCGAGTGTCTCCACACGCGCGAGGCAATCGGATCAGTCCGAGGCGGCCAGGGCCGCACGCTCCGCTTCGAGCATGTGCGGAGGGACAGAGATCGGCGATCCGTCCGGATGCACGCCCACCTCGAACAATCGCAAGCTGCGCAGTACGCGGCAAAAGTCGCTGGGGACGAAAAATGGTTCTTTGCCGAACGAATCGTCCAGGATCGCGAACGTCAAATTCAGCTCGGCTTGCACCTGGCCGTCGACATCGACGGTGCCATCCACGATCGCACCGTCAGGCTGCAGATTGACAAGCCGGGCCGTCAGCCGCAGTCGGTCTCCCGGGGTGGCGGGCCGGTGAAACTCGGCTTTACCAACCTTCGCCAGAACCACCTTCTGCTTGAACTCCCCTGGTTCCGACAGCAGGATACCGCCGGTTTGAGCCATGCCTTCGATGATCAGGCTGTGCGGGTAATGGGGATAACCGGGAAAGTAACCGTCCAACGGTTCGTCGGAGAAGGTCACGTTCTTGATCGCCACCGCTTCCACGCCGGAAACGAACTTTTCGAACCGGTCGATCCAAAACCAACGCACGCCGTGAGTCCTCGAATGCTAGAGCTTGCTCTCGACGTAGGAACACAGGTCCTTGACGGTCAGGAGATTGCCGAAATCCTGGACGCGGGGATTGTCCTCGAACTTGCTCAGATCCGCCCAAGGCAATCGTTTCTTCAGCTCGGCAATTCCTTCCGGAGTGACCTTGCCGTTGTCCACATATTGCGAGTTGGTCAAAATGTCGTCCGGGAATAACTCTTCGCGAGGAATCTTGATATCGAACGCCTTTTCCAATTTGAAGACGATATCCAAGAAATCGATCGATTCCGCTCCCAAATCACCGACCATCGTCGCATCCGGAGTCACCTCATCCTCTTCGACACCGAGCGCGTCGACCAACGCTTCTTTCACCTTCTCAAATACTTCTTCCGTAGTTGGCATCGCACTTGTTCCCTAAAGTTACAGTGGAAAACTTTGCCGAATTTGTTACCGAAAAATTTCTTCAAGCAAAATGTCGCACCGAAACGCGATGCGGTGGACATCCCTTTATCGATTCAGGCATCTTCGCAGGGGCGCGTATCGAGCAAGCTCAGCCGACCTGGGATGAAAACGCAGATTATATCGATATCGCTTCTATTCCATAGCGGCATTTTGCAATCGTTCCATGATTTGCCGAACTTCTCGTCGGGCCAGTGCGACAGCCACTTCACAGTCCGGATCGGTCGGTTCGCAGGCTAACACCAGCCGCCCTGCTACCGCCACGGACCCGTCCTTGGTGCCTTGGCCTTTGACGATGAACGAGTCGCCGTCCTCTTTGACCACATCCACCCGAATTTTCAACGTCTGGCCTGGTGCGACAAAGTCGCCAAACTTGACGTTTTTTGCAGCTTGAAGCAAGACCAATCCCGGCTGATGCTGTCGCGTCGCCCGTACCAGGAAGGAAGCTGCTTGAAACAAGCCTTCCAGCATTAAGACTCCCGGCATCACCGGAAAACGCGGGAAATGGTCCCGCAGGTACTCTTCATCCCCCCGCAGCGTTTGCGTGGCTTCGATCCATCGCCCGGGCTCGAGCTGTTCAATGCTGGACAACTGCAAAAACTTCATCGGTATTCGCTCCTATGGATGCCAGTTTGTAACCGAAGGCGAGGGTGGCGAAAAGGTGTATCGGCAGGGCCAGTGCAGCCGTTGGGCAACCCGGGCCGCCGCAGGGGCACCTGCTACCTGGCCCGCGGTGGGTCCCGAAAGCCAAGCAGGCCATCAGTTGATCCTGTAGAATCAGCCAAGCGCTAGGGCCTCCAGGACTGCATTTCACCCCCTTTGTTGGGCGGTTCCCTGCCGGTTGCAGCCTTGCCGTTCCGCAACCTCCATCTGCTTTACAAGGACTTGCCATGATTGATTGTTTTGCATTCGGAAACGCAAGAGCGAGTGTCCACAGACGCCGACAAAGAATGGTCGCGGCGGGAGTGACATGGATCTGCATAGCTGTTTTGCATTTTGCCGCCCAGAGGTCGGTGGCAGCAGAGTCGCAACAACGTCCGAACATTCTGCTGATCTACGCAGATGACCAATCCTACAAGACGATCAGTTGCTACCAGTCCAATCCACCGTGGGTGCAAACGCCGAACATCGACGCGCTGGCTCGTCGCGGCGTGCGTTTTCATCGAGCATATTTGGGGGCTTGGTGCATGCCTTCGCGCGCCAGCATGCTCACCGGCCGCCTTCAACACGCCGTACCAACCATGCGGATGGAGGGGACCTATCCGGCCAGTACCTACGATCCCGAGCGTTGCCGATTCGTGGCTGAGGAGTTTCGACGGCAGGGCTACCACACAGCTCAGATCGGCAAATGGCACACGGGAACCGATACGGGTTACCCTCGGGCGTGGGATTATCAAATCGTTTGGAATCGTCCTGGACATCCCGAGAACGCCGGAAACTACTACTACGATCAAATTCTCACATTCAATGGGCAGGATCGCCTGACGCCTGGGTATTCAACGGACAATTACACGCAGTGGGCCGTCGAATACCTGGAAGGTCAACATCGCGACTCGGACAAGCCGTGGTTTCTATGGGTGTGCTATGGAGCCATCCATGGCCCGACCACGCCGGCCGAACGGCATCGCGGTTCGCTGGCGGGCAAACAGCCGCCCATTCCCGCGGACATCTTTGGACCTTGGCCCGACAAGCCGGCATATTTGGAGCGCACGGCTGCTTGGATTCCCGGCCCCGACGGCCATCCCGCACTACGAAGGAAGAATGTGCCGCGCAGTAACTTCAACGTCAACGACGCCGGAAAGCGCTACGATGACTGGATCCAGCAGGTCAACGAGTGCAACATGGCGCTGGACGAAGGGGTGGGCCAGTTGATCGAAACGTTGCGGCGGACAGGGCAATTGGACAATACCTTGATCATTTACACGGCCGATCAGGGGTATGGATTGGGCGAGCACGGATTCAACCAGAAGGTGGCCCCCTACGACGCCACGGTGGCTTCGCCATTGATCATCAGCCAGCCGACGCGGTTGCCCAGCGGCAAGGTCTGCCGCCATGCCGTCAACGCGCCCGACCTGGTCGACTTCATCTGTCGCTGGGCCGGCGTGGAGATCCCTTGGAAAATGGACGGCCGGGACATTCGTCCGCTGGTCCAGTCACCGGAGACGGCCCAGTGGAACTTGCCCATGTTGATGACCCACACGGCGCGCAGCTACGGGGAGGACACGGCGCAAGTTCCCCAGGATGATCGTCTGACGATCGTCGGCAATGTCCCCTGGTATGCGTTGTTGCGCAGTGGGCAATACAAATACATCCGTAACTTGGTTCCCGGAGAGGTGGAGGAATTGTACGACCTGGACAGTGATCCAGAAGAGCTGCGCAACTTGGCGTTAGAGGCCGAGTACAAGTCCTTGCTGGCGCAGTTGCGCGACCAGGCCATCGCAGAGCTTCGCCGGACCGACGCTGGTTTCGTCGATAATTTGCCCCCCGCGCGGACCGAGTGACCCGGGGGTGGCTGTCTGCGCCGCCAGTGTTTGCAAACCGGTGTGCTCCCCGACAGGGCAATTTCTCGCCCAGGCTCTTTTGCCCTGACAAGGCAACCTGGGCAAGTGACTGACAGTGAAACGAGCGGGATAGCTGCAGGCGTAGCCGCTCCCTCTTGGTCGGAATCCGCCCTCTGGTTGCCAGGCGATCGAGGTGCAATCGCCGCGGATCGTAAACCGGACTACGGCAGTGTCCGCGGATCGGCACCAAGCAGTCCAACCTTCACGCCATGTTTTTTCAAATAGTTGGTCGCTCGCGCATTGAGAACGACCAACAGGATCAATCCGACGCATGGAATCAGCATGGCGACGCAATAGAGCACTGCCATGACGGGCCCGTGCATGGCATTGGCCAGCATCGCCACCGCGACCAAAATGAAGACGACAATCCCCAAGGCCGCAACGCCAACTAATAACAGCATGATCAAGGCGCCGATCGATTCACCATTCGAAGCGGCCATCGTAATGTTTGCAAATATGTTGATGGGGATGAGAAGCAGGTAGAGGAGTATTGCAAAATTCACGAGACGTTGTGCCTTGCCCACCGCACGCACTTTCTCCGGTGCGTCACCTTGTGCTCCTGCAGCAGCGGACGCCGTCGGGGCCTGGTATGGGTTTTGTTCTGACTCACTCATCACTGGCTCCTTTTGTGTGGGATCGATGACGGCTGCATAGCCCCAACGGAAAGTAACCTCTGGACGCAACGCGCATGAACGCGTTCCGGCATATAGCACATAGGCGACGAATTCGTCCGGCAGGCATACCCCCCAACCAGCACCCTGCAATGCATGCATTGGGTTGTGTCACTGTGTTGCGCAGTGCCCTAGTTCGGTGTGGAATTGTACTTTGGGGGAGGCCGCTGTCAAGCTGGATGGTACCGGCCACCCTCGTGTGGACGCGTAGGAAGCGAGCGACTCAAACCCATACTTTCAGCCGACCGCCGAGCATATCGGGGATGCGTTTCTGAACGATCCGTTGAACCTGAGCTGCGTTGTACCGCGTGCTCAAGTGCCCGGCAATAATCAGCTCGTTTTCAAACTCTGCCGCTCGATCCACGAAATCGTCCAAATGCATGTGGCCATGTTTGTGGATCTTGTCCTTGCGGTGTTTGGGGGCGATGAACGTCATTTCCGTAATCAAGATCCTGGCGCGAAGCATCTCTGGGTTCTGATCCAGCCCGGCGGGGCTGGTGTCACCGGTATAGGCCACCAATGGGAGCCGCGTCTCGGCCGTGACCTCTGTTCCGGCCTGGCGCAAATCGCGAATCTCTGGTCCCGTTAGTTCCAAAAATTCCGGTTTGAGTTTGTGGCGCCGTTCCCACACCAGATAACCGACGCTGGGCACCGTATGCCGTGTGGGATGCACCGTCATGATCAACTCCCGCGACAATTCGATCTCGTCGCCTGGGGCAACGGCGATCAACTCGCAGGGCAGACGGCCTCGATCCAAACGGGAAAACGCTTTCAACATCGATTCAACGGGGCCGATCGCGTGTTCGGGCAGATAGATCGTCGGCGGATCCATCTTCATCATGCGACGCCGCGCCACATACACGGGCAGGGCCGCAATGTGGTCCAAGTGGCTGTGGGTGATGGCCAGAGACGGTGTCCCCATGAAATCCCATGGCTGGGCACCCAAGTCGAACGCCAACCGCAGTTCCGGGATTCGCCAATACGTCTGGACGGCAGCTCGGGAATAGCCTTCGATGGTCAAGTTGCCGTGTTGATGGGTCAGGACAGGAGCGTTGTCTAGCATTCTCTCTCTGGCATTCTGCTGCAATTGAAACATCCAGTGGGGCGTATCGTGCAGGCACCGAACGCAGCCGGGCGACCTGCCGACAAGGCTCGGACGCTGGACCGTTGTCGGATCCAATCAGCGATTTGGCGATTGGTTTAGCAATCGTGTTACGGATCGGATGGGCCACTTTACCCCCCAACCTCCGATTTGTCGATCGACACTGCATCACCCATGTTTCCCCCTGGAGGCTGCGAGGCGGCAGGGGGGGGACAATTTCGCTCTTTCGCTGCGTGCGTGTGGCCAGCTATATCGTTACAGGGCGTTGGCGATTGGGATACTGGGTGCTGGCGCGGCAGGCTCCGTTCCCGAACGCGCGGCAACTTGCTGCACCCTGGGACGTCGGGAGACCGCTGCTAACCATCGTCAGCGCCGATGCAATGCCCTGTGCCGCAGGCCAGGGAGATTTCGATGTGACAACCCCTGCAATCGAGAGCTGAGGTCATGCAGTCGCTGATGTGTCGAACCTTAGGAGCTGCCCTGGTATTGGTCTTAGGGGGTGAATCGGTTTTGGGGCAGACGTCCCAACCGCTGCGCTTCGAGTCCCAGTCGGCGCGGCGATTGCCAGCCGGTACTTCGGCGGGCAATTCTCCCGCCGGCGTTTCCCCCGACTTGATCCAGATCTATCGCGAAACCAAATCGGCAAACAGCGTGTTGGCGGTGACAACCATCGTCGACCAATGCCGAGCCATCGTCCAGTCGCCGCAGCGCACCACAGCCGATCGCACCTATGCCCAACAATTGTTGGCTTGGGCATTGAACCGCCGTGGGGAGCTGACCAGCGATCGGGCGGCCGAGCTAGTGGAATCCGGGCGTTTGCGTGAAGCCCAAGAGCACGATCGTCGTGCATTGAGTGATTTCTCCGAAGCAGTCGATTTGAATCCGGAGAATTGGCGATCGCACCACAACCTGGCCATTGCCCTGGCGTTGCATGAACGGTTCGAGGATGCAGTGGAGGCGATTAACGAAGCGATTCGGTTGAAGCCGGACTACGGCAACGCTTACTTCAATCGTGCCGAATTGTATTTCGAGCTGGGGGCCTACGAGTCGGCTGCGGCCGATTACACCCAAGCCATCGAGCGTCGCCCCGACGATGCCCAATCGTATAACGGACGGGCCCACTGCCGGTTTCTGATGGAACAGTATGATGCATCGGTAGCGGACTACCGCCGGGCCGCCGAGTTGGCGCCGGATGACGTGGCGATACTGACCGATCTTGCCGATGCGCATCAGTTCCTGGGGCAATGGGAATCTGCCGCCAAAGCCTACCGGGCGGCCATCTCCCTGCAAGCCGATTATCCTCGGGCTTACCAAAACGCCGCCTGGCTGATGGCTACCTGTCCCGACGACCGCATCCGTCGGCCTGACCTGGCGCTAGCGGCTGCGCAGAAAGCCATTGAACTGAGTGGATCTCCCACGGCCGAGCAGCTCGATACACTAGCGGCTGCTCATGCGGCAGCCGGCCATGCCCAACAAGCTGTCGCCGCCGCGCGGCAGGCGCTACAACTGGCCGACGACGATTTGTTGGTTCGCGACATCCAATCGCGGGTGGACTTGTACAAGGCCGGAAAGGCGTTCCGACAAGTTGCCACGGACCAGGAATCCTCGTCCCCGAAATCACCGCGTCGAGAGCCACCGCAGACGCAGTCGTCGCGGGTTGCCAGGTCGGCTTCCGAGCTGCGCCGCAAGTAGGACCCGCCGCGGTCGAAGTTCTCCAGCTTTCACGCCTGGATTTGAGCCAGTTCGCACAGATTGGCCGCCGCTACAGGCTGAGGACAACTCCAGACCAGAAAAAACAGGGCTTCGCGCGCCCATCTCCCGGTGGGATGGGTAGCCACAAAACCAGCGCCTTTGGCCGCCGTCAACGCCGCTTGGGTACTGCGCAGCACCAACGAGTTGGCGCGTTGCCGCAAGTCGGCTGCGGTCCAAGTGCCCGCCGCTTGGCCGGCGGTGAGTTGAAAC
>RFIQ01000612.1 GCA_003695565.1 Planctomycetota bacterium
CTATGAAACGTTAACCACCCGACCACAGTTGACCCACCGTCACACCCCAAAAAAACAAACGCCCTTGCATGATCGATTGCGGCCAGCCATTTATTGTTGCAGATTGCAATGCCAAAATCCCGGCACGCCGACACAATATGCTGCGCCGCGCCGGTGAGTGATGGCACCATTCATCGCGCCGCAGGCCACGCACTCGGCGAGTGCGAGGCACGTAGAGGTGGGGCACTTCCGCCGGAAGTGCCTCCGGGGCGTCTATGAAACGTTAACCACCCGACCACAGTTGACCCACCGTCACACCCCAAAAAACCAAACGCCCTTGCATGATCGATTGCGGTCAGCCATTTTTCGTTGCAGATTGCCATGCCAAACCTCGGCGCGCCGACCCAACATGCTGCGCCGGGTTGGTTTCCCATCGCCCCTTTCATCCCGCCCCACGCCACGCACTCGTCGAGTTCGTGGTCTGCGGCGCGATGGAGGCTGCCATCTCCAACCAGCGCGGCGTAGCATGATCGCATCGGCGCGGCCGTGTTGTGCATTGCAAGCTGCAACGACGTATTGCGAACCACAAACAACCATGCAATCGCCCTCGGATTTGGGATGCCATGATGGGCCGACTGCGATCGCTGGGTCAGCGTTCGCTCGCCGCCCAGAGACACTTCCGGCGGAAGTGCCCCACGTGAAGAATTTCAATTCCCGCTAAACCAAGACACTTCCATTACTCCGCGCGGCTCAATTCCTGGTAGTCGACACCCAAATCACGCGCCCAGGCCTCGCGCAGCGCACGGAACAAGGGGTTTTCCGAAAGATCGTCAAAAAGCCGATTTTCCAGACGCGAAGCAAACCACCAACATCCTACGGATCCGCACAGCATCAAGCCGTCTGCCTCGATGGCGCGTTGAATCGAAATCGGCTCGAACCGCAACTCGATCCCCAATTCGGCTGCCAACCGCTCGGTGCGTTGCAGACTCACCCCCGGCAGAATTGTCGCAGGCGGCGGCGAGACCAGCCGTTGCCCCTCGGCGATCAGGATGTTCGCTGCGGAGGTTTCGGTCAGGCAACCGGTGGCATCCTGGAGGACGGCACCGGCGGTGGGGCCAAACCGCTGTTGGGCCGCCCGGTCCGCCAGGTAATAATTCAGCCGGCTACGGACCTTCAAGTGTGGTGACCAACAAGCCGCTGGGACACTTTGCTGGTCGGCTACCGCGAGAGGCTGACCTGTGGCGTACCATTGTCTGAGTCTTGCGTGGTCGATGGCTGCTGGGTGGACGACTAAGGTGGCCTGCTGGCCCGCCACGCGCCCCGGGGTCGCCAGCAGCACGATCGCCAGATCGATCCCGCCCCATGCGGCCAGATTGCGCGCCGCGCACTGTTCAATGAGGTGCGCCAGGTCGAGCCCCGCGGGCAGCTTGATTCCCACGGTTCGGCAACCCGCTTGGAACCGATCGAGATGTTCTGAGACGTCACGGGGTTGCCCCTGCACGGTCCGCAGGCGGTCGACCACCATCGCTCCCGACAGGACGCCCCAGTCATCAAGGTCCAGCATCGTCTCGGCCAGAGGGCCCCAGCGCCCATTCTTCCAAGCCGTCTTGTTCACCGCGTTGCTCCCTGGCAGGTTCGTGCAGGATGGCCGGCCCATGGACGATGCACCGGCCCCTCCTGGTCACAGAAGGGTCGATCCGAGCTGGCGCAGGCCACCGACCGAAGCGGAGAATCTGCCTTACTCGATGCTCGTGTCGATCAAGTTGTACAGGCCGGCAGGGAATCGCACCAGGCAATGGTAATAGTCGAGTTCCGCATGGGTCCGACCAATGCTGCAGCAACAATTGATCTGCTCGATCCGAGGGTCCTCCATGATGGGGCCTCGCGATGATGAATTGCGGGCAGCAATGACTCCAGAGAAGCCAGCGGCCTCGGGGCGCGTTTGGGGATCGATCAAACGGAAGTGCTTCAGCACGGGATCACAGGAATTGTAATAGTTGACGATGCGCCCGCACTGTTGAATGGCTTGCGAAAACTCCCCACACGGCCGGAATGCATCGCGATCGAAGGCGGGTGCCAGGAGCGTGACGTGGACCTGCCGCTCGGGGGCCGGACCGTCCAGGCGATAGGGACCCCAGCGTCCTCCCGCATCCAGGTGCAGCGCCCCGGCGGCGATTGCTCCTCCAAAACTGAAACCCAGGATTCCCAATGGCCTGTCGGGAGGCATTTGACGCAGGAGGTGCGCCACCACGAACGCTTCGAAATCCAATCGCCAGCTCTTGTGTTGGATGTCGCGCAGGATTCGCTCGCTGCGATCGCGCGTGCTCGGCCAGGAGTAAATTAGAAACCGCATGGGTGGTGCATTCATTTGTTTCAGGCGGCAATAGATTCGCAAACCGCGCTCCCGAACCGATGCAGCTTCGGTCCAGTTGCCGTGAATGTAAATGACGGTGCGCACCAATCCTTTCTTCCTCTCCTCTTCAGAGACGGGCGTGGTGATTTCCGACATCATCGTTTCGAAGGTATCGGAAGTCCATCGACAGCCCTGCAGACGCGCAACTCGGATTCCTCGGGGATCCCAATGGCAGCTTTCCGGAATACAACGCGTACTGACTTCCCAAACGCAGTCGCCCGCTCGAACCAGTCCGTTCGCGGTGTCGGCGCCATGAACAGACGTCAACAGCTCTCCAGCGCATTCAGTGTGTTGCTGCGTCCATCCCCGCGGCATTGTGCCCAGGAATAGCGTCAGGACCAGCAGGGCAATCGGGCCGGACGTGAGCCCCGCGCGCCGCGAGGCAAATTGCCCGCTGGAACGGCGGCAAATGATGTTCCAACCCGATGGCACGGGGAGGGACCGATTGTGGGGCTGCGACATGCTGGGGAGTCCGAATATAGGAATGACGTGAGCTGCACGCATTATAAGGAACGAAGGTGTCTGCCGGGCGCGTGGAAGTGCAGTCCGACATCGCGTCACAACGGAGTATCGGAAAGGCAACGGCTGGATAACCAAGATGA
>RFIQ01000613.1 GCA_003695565.1 Planctomycetota bacterium
CACCAATCCTGCCGTCCCCGCCCCAATGACCACCAGGTTGTAGCGTTCTTGCGGAGTCGGATTGGTCCAATCAGGTGGATGGACATTGGCTTCCAAAGCCAGATTGTGCACGTCGGCCGGTTGCAATTCGATGGGTCGAGGCACGGGGTCGTTCATGGTGAAACTATTCTCAGTAGCGCAGGTCGTAGGGGGCATTCACGTTTTTCTACCGCGTCCACACATTAACAATGACGGTGTTGGACCGCATTCCTTACAGCTCTTTCCGTCGACGCGGCGATCGGCTCTCCGCCAACGCAGGACGCGGTCCAGCAGACACCTGGGACAGTGCCCTGCGCGGCGGCCAGGCGAACTGCATCCTCCCCAGTGCTTTTCCGAGGGATTTTCCGTCAGGCAGACCGGCGGCGCGCCCCGATCCCCTCCGCGTGTGGCCTATAGTATGTAGAGCCTCCGGCTTCGCAGCCACCGCCGCGCTGCGTCCGGAGTCGTCGAAGTCGTCGCAATTAATGTTGGGGATGCGGACGCCCCGACCTGTCTGAACCAATCACCGTCGATCGAAGGCACAATGATACATATCAGCATCCATCATTCTGGATCGGGCAATCAACCGACACCGCGGCAGTTGTTGACTGCAGCGGTGCTGATTTTCGGGCTGCTGGTCATCGCCTATGTGGGATGGTCAGCCGCGTACGTGGTGGAGCCTCACGAGCAGGCGGTGGTTTTACGCTTCGGCAAGTACCTGAAGACCCAACCGCCGGGTTTGCATTTCAAACTGCCTTGGGTCGATCAACGCGTGTTGGTGGACACCAGCGAGAAAAGCATGCGATTGCCCTGGGGGCACGATGAGCGAGCCGGGGATTGGTCCGATCCGGCGACCAACCGCAGCAACGATGATGCGTTGATCCTGACCGGCGATCTGTACGCTGCGGTGGTGGAGTGGAACGTGTTCTGGCAGGTAACCGAGCCGGAAAGGTACATTTTCAGCTTCGAAGAGGACCATGTACAACCCGCTTTGATCGCCGTGGCGCGGTCGACCATGCATCGCATCGTAGGCGATTACTCGGCGGACGAGACCCTGACGACCAAGCGCGAGGAGATCGCCCTGTCAGCCTTGGAGGACATGCGCGCAGCGATGCGATCCTACGATGCCGGCATCGAGATCACCAATCTGCAGTTGCAACGCGTCACGCCTCCCGATGTGGTCAAACCTTCATTCGACCAGGTGAACCAGTCGATTCAGGTCAAGGGGCAACTGATTTACGAGGCGACCAAGGAACGGAACAGCCTGTTGCCCTTGGCCCGCGCCGATGCGGACAAGTTGATCCGCGAAGCGGAAGGTTATGCCAACCGGCGACTGGCCGAGGCCGAGGGAGAGATCGCGGCATTGTTGGCCAAGTACGAGAGTTACCGTTTGGCTCCCGAGATAACGCGTCAGCGCATGTATTTAGAGACGATGGAACGCGTGTTCACCAGCGGCGGCAAGAAGATCATTTTGGACAGCCAGCTTCAGGGCCTGTTGCCCTTGCTGCAACTGACCCCTGGCGGCACGTCCGCCAACACCCGGTAAACCATCGGCGGGGCCACGTCTTTGCCGAACGATTCGCCGGAGATTTGCCATCCCTGCCGCCAATCCAACCGAAATTCACCCCATTCCCTTTGGAGATATCCGGACATGTCGCGCCGCATCGCTCAACTCGTGATCACAGGAGTGGCCTTGTTGGGTATCCTGGCCATCGCTTCCCAGTTGGTGGTCTACGTCGTGGATCAACGCCAGTTAGCCGTCGTTTTGCGGTTCGGCGAACCGGTGCGTGCAAACACCGAACCCGGGCTCTACTTCAAGGCCCCGATCGTGGAAACAGTGCGGATTCTGCCCGCCACATTGCAATTTTGGGGCGACGATCCCAGCGAAAACATGCCGGATTTGCCCACCAAGGACAACAAGAAAATCGAGTTGACGCCGTGGGCCGTGTGGAAGATCAATGACCCAATCCTATTCGTCAAGCGGCTGCGAACCATGGAGAACGCGCAGAATCGCGTGGCGCAGTTCACGCGGGGTGCGATGCGGGACGTGATCACCCAATACGACCTCGAAGATCTAGTGCGCAGCACGGATAGGGAGATGCGGATTACGGAGATCGAATTCAACGAAGAGGACATGAAGCTGCTGGCCGGCGTACTGCCGGAGAATGAATTGACCGCTCCCAAGCCGAAACGCAAGGTGATCGGTCGATTGGCGATCCTGCAGAAGATCAAGGACGCAGCACGACGCAGTTTGCGCGACGAGGCGGGCAGCGGCGAGGGCGCTCGTGGGATCGAGCTGGTTGACCTGGGCATTTCCCACATCGATTTTGTGCCAGAGGTACGCCGCACGACGTTCGAACGGTGGATCGCCGAACGGGAGGCTATCAGCACGCGCAATATCAAGGAGGGAGAGCAGCAGAAGCAGGAAATCCTCAACCTGACGAATCGCGAAATCGAGACGATTCGGGGAGAGGGGCAGCGGGAAGCCAGCGAGATTCGAGGGCAGGCTGATGCCAAAGTCATCCGACGGTATGCGGAAGCCATCGGTCAGGTAGGCGAGTTCTACACGTTCGTGCGGACTTTGGAAGCGTACGAGAAAGCGCTGGACGACCGGGCGGAACTGATCCTGACGACGGAGAACGATTTCTTCAAGCAACTGCAGACCATGGACCATGCCATCGTTCCGCAGCAGGCCGCCGGTGCATCCTCGACCCCGACCGGCCAGCCACAGCCTTGATGCGGTCCGGCATTGCGCCGGTCGAACGGAGGGATTGCGAGTAGAGACGCGCCGAGCTACCGCCTGGCATGCCCAGCAGCTCAATCGAGCACACGCAGGCGAAAAGCCCACTGCGTGGTGGCGGCTCCCGGGAGAATCTGCTGGGGAAGCACGCGTATCGTCCCCGCATCCATTTCGACTCGACTACTCGGCGCAATAGGCTGCAATTCCAGGCGTTTGCCGCCGCACAACCGCTGCAATCCACCCTGATTGTCGTTGGCCACCCAGCGATCGTCGGCCTGGTAGGTATTTCCCAACCAGGTCGGCGCCACGGGAGAGCGGCAGGCTAGTTCGACGATCCAGCTTTCGAGTTCGGGGACCAAAGTGAAGCTGGCCGACCAATGCCCGCGCCCGGCCATCCCCACCCCGAAGATGACGCGACGCCCGTCACCGAAGTCCTGTGCATGAATTTGCTGAAGAGGAGGGCTGGTACAACATCCTGATGCAGTCATCGCGTCCATCGATGTTAGTGACACGCGCTCACCATCCGATTCGAATTCCCACCGATGGGTAAACCGGTCACCGTCCCAGCGGAACTGGAGCGTCCCCATTCGACCACCGTCGAGGACACTGGTTTGGCTAGTCGGTTGTGGACTCATGCGCCTCCCGTTCCTCCTCTTGCTGCGCCATCCGCCAGCGCAAGTACTCGTCGAGAAACCCCTGGATGTCACCATCCATCACGCTATGGAAACTCGTTTGCAGGTATCCGGTTCGGGCGTCCTTGACGCGCTGGTCGGGGTGCAAGAAATAATTGCGAATCTGCGAGCCGAAGCCCTTTTGTCGGACCTTGCTCTTGTACTTCGCCATCTGCTCTTCTTCACGGCGTTCCTCTTCGATGCGCGCCAAGCGAGCCCGCAACATCTTCCAGGCCTGAGCCCGATTCTTGTGTTGGCTGCGTTCGCTTTGACACTGCACCACCACGCCGGTAGGTATGTGCGTCAGACGCACGGCGCTATCGGTCTTGTTGACATGCTGCCCACCGGCTCCACTAGCGCGGTAGGTGTCTTCGCGCACCTCGTTCTCGTCGATCTCGACTTCGACTGCGTCGCTGATTTCTGGCGACACATCGACGGCAGCAAAACTGGTCTGTCGCTTCCCTTCCGCGTTAAAGGGGCTGATCCGTACCAGCCGGTGCATCCCCTCCTCCCCTTTCAGGTAGCCATAGGCCATGGGTCCGCGAACGGCGATCGTCGCCTGGGTAATCCCCGCTTCTTCGTTCTCCTGGCGATCGATCAACTCGACATCATAATCGTGGCGGCGCGCCCAATTGATGTACATTTCGAGCAACATGGCAGCCCAGTCGTTGGCATCGACGCCGCCATCCCGCGCGTGCACGCTCAGCAGCGCACCGGCCGCATCATGCGGGCCGTTGAGCATGGCCCGCAGCTCCAACTCTTCCACCCGTTGCTGCAGGTCGTCGATGGCAGCCTGGATGTCGCTGGGGCTCCCTTCACCCTGCTCCAGGAATTCGAGCAAGACGCCGATTTCCTCTTCCGCCGAGAGCGCCTCTTGCAGGGGCACGACGACCGCCCGCAAGCTCTTCAGCTCCCCCACGACCGCTTGGGCCCTTTCCTGATTGTCCCAGAAACCCGCACCTGCCATCTCGGCCTCGATGGCGCGGATGCGGTCCAATTTGCGATCGTAGTCAAAGACTGTCCCGGAGTTGCGTCAGCCGTTGACGGATCGCAGACGCACGATCTGCCAACTCGCTATCGCTCATCGGGGACACCTCGCTGTAGCATGCAAGAAAAAGCTGTCATTCCAGGTTTACAATTCCAAACAGAGGGTTGAACGCCACCGGACGAGTATCCCGGTGAGGACCGGATTGTATCGTGAAAAAGAGAATACGAAAATCACCGGTACCGCCCTCGTCCCCGCTGGCCCAATGGGTCATTCATCGGGCGGCGGTTTGAATTTCGGAGTAGCGGGCTCGAAACGGTCTTCATCTTCGTCGACCACGGGGCGGGTGGTCGTGGGCGGAGCATCCAATCGCTCCCATTCCCTGAATTCCCGTTGGAATTCATCGACCTTACTGCGCAGTTGGCGGTAGGTCTGGCCAAAGCTGCGCGCGACTTCCGGCAGCCGGCTGCCAAACAGCATCAGCGCGATGATCCCCAACAGGAGCATCTCGGTGTAACCAAGCCCTGACAACATATCTTAGGGTCTCCCCACCGGGTTGTTCATCAAAATGGTTCATCCGGGCACGGTGCGATCGGCCGCACCCCCGTCGGGATCTGGAGGCATGGGACGCTGACGAATCGGGATCAAGCCTGTTGTCGCTTGAGAACCAGGCCGGCGATTCACCCCGGAAGCATCGCCTGCCGTCGCCATCCTCGATCACGACCGTAGCGCCCTCCCCAATCAGCGAGAACGCATCGGCGATTTCAAGTTGGCGGCGAAGAATCAAGCCGGAGCCGGGTTGCCGTACCGATGGGCGTGTCGGACGCAACGATTCGCCTCCGTTCACTCGTCCACGCCGCCCTACTTCTCCGATTCGTCCTGGGACGATTCGTCCGACGCCTCCCGCACCCGCGGAGTATCGTCGATCGGTTCCCGCATCCCAGCTTTGAACTCATTCGCGCTGCGGCCCAGATTCCGCATCAGAGTCGGCAATCGGGAGCTGCCGAAGATCAACAGCACGATCACCATGAAAATCAGCAGTTCCTGCATTCCAAGTCCGAACATAACCACCCATCTCACATTACTAGGCAAGTCGCGCAGATTGGTGCTTTGCCTTCGGGGTGATCCGAGCAATCTCATACCCAGATCCCTTCGGCCGCACTCAATTCGCGTGCCTTGCGCAGCGAAAGCTGGTCAGTCGGGCTCACCGTGAGCGCGCTGCCGGAACTACGCCAAGGCCGTCTTGAATCTCTTCTCTATTCTAGAGCCCCACAATCGGCTGTCAAACCACCCCGTCGCCTTTGCAAACGGGGTAACGCCACGCGACGTTAAGCCAATTGCCAGACCGGTCGCGAGCTCCGGCTCGGTTCTCGAAACGCAATCGCCCGGTACCGGTCAGCGGGTAAGCGGGCAGGCACTGGTGAGCGGATGCAGGCCGAGCAGACTCTTTGGGGAGCTTCCCCGGCGACAGAATAGCCTGGAGGGAGGGGAGGTGGTGGCATGTTATACTGTGCTTGTCCTCAGTAGATTTCTTGCTGGTTTTCCGATCCTCTCATTCTTGATCCGATTCGATGCCTGGATTATCTGATCGCCGCCCATCGAACGTGGCCACGGCCGTGGTGTTCTTGATGGCTGCCATGGCCACCGCGGCCACCGCCCGAGAACGTCCCAACGTCTTGTTGATCCTGGTTGACGACCTCAAGCCAGCGTTGGGCTGTTACGGCGATCCAGCAGCGGTGACGCCAAACATCGATGCGCTGGCGCAGCGGGGATTGCGATTCCGCCTGGCATATTGCAACCAGGCGGTGTGTGCCCCGTCTCGATTCACGCTCATGCTCGGCTCACATTCCACTTCCACCGGCCTGTACGGGCTGGGCAACCGCCTGCGCGACGTATTGCCCGACGCAGTGACCTTGCCGCAATTCTTTGCTCGCTTTGGTTATCACACCCAATCGCTCGGCAAAGTCTTTCACATCGGACATGGGAACACGGGCGACCCTACGTCGTTCATGGAACCGCATTTCCATGAAAAAGTAATCGAGTACTTGCTGCCCGAAAGCACTGAGGGTGGCAAGCTGACGCGCGAGGAGGCGTACTTCACCAATCAACAGCTCGGCAATATCCGGTCGCTGCCGCGCGGCGCGGCATTCGAGGCTCCCGATGTAACCGATGAAGCGTACGCCGACGGACGCGTGGCGGCGGAGGCGGTGCGGCGGTTGGAAGCCGCACGGGCGGCCAGGGAGTCCGACGGCACTCCATTTTTCATGGCGGTGGGGTTCGCCCGACCTCATTTGCCTTTCTGTGCACCAAAGAAATACTGGGATGCTATTGATCCCGCACGATTGCCGATGCCCGCCTGGGAAGAATTGCCTCGAGGGGCGCCCGCCGTAGCCGGGAAACGGGGTGGTGAGATCACCAACTATGCCCCGGTCCCCGAATCGGCCGATGTGATTCGGGACCCTGAGCTGAAGCGCAAACTAATCCATGGCTACTATGCCAGCGCCAGCTATACCGATGCGCAAGTCGGAAAAGTCCTGGACGCCGTCGATCGTCTGGGGCTCGCCGACAACACGATAATCGTGCTGTGGGGAGACCACGGTTTTCACTTGGGTGACCTGGGCATCTGGACCAAGCACACGAATTACGAACAAGCCAATCGCATTCCGCTGATCGTGGTAGCACCTGGCGTAACATCGGCGGGAAGCACAACCGATCAATTGGCGGAGAGTGTCGACGTGTATCCCACCCTCTGCGAGCTGGCGGGGCTGCCACAACCGCAAGTCCCCCAGCCACTCGATGGCGTCAGCATGGTGCCGGTGCTCAAGGATCCGTCGGTACGCGTACGAGACCACGCCTACCATGCCTACCCCAAACGCAAGATGGGACGCGCGATTCGGACTGAGCAGTTTCGGCTGGTAGAGTGGAAACCTTTGGGAAATCCTCAAGCAACTGCCGAGTACGAACTGTACGACTATTGGAACGATCCGCACGAAACCAGAAACTGGGCCGAGGAGCGACCGGATATCGTCGACCGACTGGCGGCGATTCTACAGCAGTACCCACCACCAGTTCCGCGGGCAGCCCCGCCGAAGAAATAGGCGCGCCGTCACCCACGTTTGGCTGGTGGGAAAATGCGTGGCGATCGTTGCCGTCAACCTGCCGTCCCCTGTGAGCAACCCCGACCACGTGCTGGGATTCCCGGTCTATTGCGCCCGGTTGGCAAGGAATTGCTGGAACGCATCTATCTCGGATTGGGAAATGGCAGTTCCCGTCAGGTCGCAGCGGGTCAACCGAGGGATGGTGCGCAGCGTCTGGAGAGCTGCGGGGCCGATGCGAGTCTGCCCCAGCCACAGCGTTTGCAGGGTCGGGTGGTGGGCCAGGGGGAGTAACACATCGTCATCGATGGGGCAACCGGTCAAATCCAAGTCCTCGATTTGGCGCAGGGAAGCGGCTAGTGCAATCGACCGTTTCCCGGCACGCGTCCCCTCCAGGCTTAGCCGTCGCAAATGCTGCAACCGGTCGAGCCACGTCAGATCCGCGTCGCTGGCGTTGGTAAAGCTCAGGTCCAACCATTGGCATTTGACCGCAATTTCACCCACCTGGTTCCACGTGCCCGGACTAAGCTGGCTGCCGCACGCAACCAGGTCCTGGGGGCGGGCCTGGATTCGGTGCAACATGCGAATATCGTCGTCCTGTAGCACGAGTAGGTCCTGATAGCGGTTCCGGGCGGTCGGTTCGTCATCGCCCAAGACGGCCAACAGCGGCGCGGTAGACGCTCCCTCGTGGTACGTCGCACGCAGCCTGTCCAGGAAAACGCGCTTCGTGGCAGCTCCCATGCGGTCTAAGAAAACGTGGGTCAGCCCAATTGCGTGCGAATAGAATCGAGCCACATCCGGGCTCTGTTTCCATGCGTCGAGTCCCCCCGCGTGAAATTCGGCCCAGGCAGGCCAGAAGCCATCGCGCACGCCCCGGTATCGGGCCGTTTGGACCCGTTCCGCATCGATTCCTCCCACCGTCCAATAGGTGCCGTGCGAGAAGAGGGATTCCATGTACAAGGCAACCCCTTCGACCAACCAGATGCCATGGTGGTTGCCTGTTTCGGGATCTCCCCCAGCGACTTCGATGAACATTTGGTGGGTCAGCTCATGCACCAAGGTCTCCTCCCATCCGGCTGCAGGGTAGAAGAAACTCATGCGGCGCTGCGGATGATAATACCCCACGGACAGACCGATGTTTTGTTCGGCGACTCCTAGCGTTTCCAAATACGCGGCTCGGTCTGCCAGCAAGTACACGCGCATCCGTTGGCGTTGTGTGGGCGCAACCGCCCCATCTTGCATCCGCTCGGCCAGTGCCCCGGGCCGATCCCAGATGCGGTAAAACACCTGGCTCCACAGCGCATAGACTCGCTCCAAATGCTGGGCGGTTTGCAGCGTCGTGGCGCGATCCGCACGGCTGAGTAGTTCAAAGTGAGGGCTGACCGCTCGCAGGTACGTGCGGGGCGGCCAACCCAAATGTGGTTCCGGTGCACGA
>RFIQ01000614.1 GCA_003695565.1 Planctomycetota bacterium
CGCCAGATCCTGGCCAATTCCTTCAGGGCCGCCAGGAACTGGTCTCGAGGAAAGTAGGTCCCCGCCACGAATGGCCGGCCGTCGGGGGTCAGCCAAACCGAATTCGGCCAGCCGCCCCGGCCGGTCATCAACTGAGTGGCCAGCATCAGTTGCTGGTCGATATCCGGCCGTTGCTCACGATCGACTTTGATGCACACGTAGTGTTCATTCATCACCCGTGCCACTTCTTCGTCCTCGAACGACTCTCGCTCCATCACGTGGCACCAATAGCATGTCGAATAACCAATCGACACGAAGATGGGCTTGTCCTCCCGCCGTGCGATCTCGAAGGCTTCCGGTCCCCATGGCATCCAATTGACCGGGTTGTGGGCATGCTGCAATAAATAGGGGCTGTCGGAATGGATGAGCGCATTGGTGTGTCGAGGCGGCTCCTCCTGAGTGGTTTGGCCCTGGACGTCCTGGCGGCACCCAATACCGGATGCTGTCGCCAGGGCGAGCAGGTAGCCAATTACTGCGGCCCGGCCGCCACCAGGAAATGTTGGTCGTGTCATGGGTGAGCACTCCTCAAGTTCGATCGCTCCGCCACCGGAAATCATCCAACCTGCGGCCGCGCATTGCCGGTTCGAGGTGCACGCAGGGTGAAGCACATTGCCGAAAAAAAATTGGGAATCGTCCGATGCAGGTCATTATTACGGATTTTCAATCGCGACAGGACGAGATTCGGTACATTCGGGATCAAGTCTTCGTGATCGAACAGCAGATCCCTCGCGAGGAAGAATTCGACGATCGTGACGCGTCATGCATCCACGCGGTGGCTTATGACTCCCCCGGCCATCCCGTTGGTACGGGGCGTCTGGACACGGAAAAAGAAGGGAAGATCGGCCGCGTGGCGGTCTTGCAGTCCCACCGTCGCCGCGGCTTCGGGCGGGCTGTTATGCAAGCCCTGGAACGCGTCGCTCTGGACCGTGGCCTGCCGCGGGTTTGGTTCCACGCCCAGGTTTCCGCCGTGCCGTTCTACTCATCCCTCGGCTACCGTGTGATCAGCGATGAATTTGACGAAGCTGGAATTCCGCACGTCGTGATGGAGAAACGATGGTCGAGCTCTGAGGGCGCTGGACAGGTATAATCTCTGTCACCCCACCAGCTCTGTAATTTTGCAGGCCATGCCGGTGGACGTACCCGGACCACCACGAACAGCGAGCGCACTTTGCAACGCGGAGCATCTAGCATGGCGGACTTGCCGGTCCCCCCTGATCCGGCCTCGCCGGTAACCCAGTCCCAGGGGCACTCGTCGCGTTCCAATGGGCGGCAATTCTCCTTGAAGGACCTGTTCCTGCTGACCACGGTGTCCGCTGTTCTGGTCGTCGTCTATCTGTCGGTTTCTCGCATGGCGGCGCTGTTCGGCGCTGGCAATGTGCTGGCCATCGCCGTGGTCCGCTGGTCCGGATGCCGCAACATCCTGTTGGGGGGATTGATCGGTTTCTTGATTTCCACGGCCGTCGCGGATGTGGTAATCCTGGTCGGAAAAACGATTACATATGCCACCCTCTCACTGCTGGTCATCTGTCCGGCCGCCGGCTACCTGGTCGGGGCCTGTCTGGCCGAACTCCAGAACCTGACTCAGGAGTGAGCTCGGCACCGTTGTCATCGAAGAGGATGACTGGGGCAAGGCATCGCCGCGCCCGTCATACTGGAACATCGATCCACAATTCTCCGTCCCGCTGTTCGATCGGAAACGTGTTGAGCATCTTTTTACCGGTCAGCAGGTTCTGGCCGGTGCGGAGGTCGTATTGCCAGCCATGCCAGGGACAGGTAACGCAGTGGTTATCGACATGACCCTGCGCCAATGGGCCGCCTTGGTGGGCGCACATCCCATCGACAGCCAACCACGCATCGTCCAGGTGAAAGACGGCGATCACGATCCCGTCGACCACGAATTCTCGGCCTTGGCCCACGGGGATATCGGCGGCCCCTAGTTTTTTCCATGCCATGCGTCATTCACCCTTGCGCCTGCAAAAATCGTCGGCAATTCATTGCCCATCGGCCGCCAAACTCACGCGAATGATCTTCTCGTCGTTCCGCGCGAAAACGCTGCGCTCGGCAAATGCCGGATGGGACCAGCATACGCCGCCGCGGCGGTTCAACTGAACTCGCGTCGGTTCGATCAGTTGGCCGCGGTCCAGAATTGTCAAGCCTACGGGGGATAGCCGCGTGATCAACAATTCACCGCGCTCATTGAACATCCATACTCGATCTTCGTGTCGCACCATGTGGATGGTCGCCCAGCGTTCGGTCGGCACCGCCCGCAGATCCTCCCACACGCGGCGGCCATTATCGGCGGATAAACATCGCAATTCACCGTAACTGTCCACCGCGTAAACGTATCCGTCTTGCACGATGGGTGTGCCGATCATGGCATGGACATTGTACGTGTGTTGCGGATCCTCGAACTGTCCCTCGGCAGTCTGCACCACGTGGACTCCGGTGTTTTTTTCGTCTTTGCCTCGCGCACGCCAAACCAATCGACTGCGGGGTTGGTCGGTGGATAGCCGCACCATCATCGAACCATCGTAAAAGCTGGATACCAACACCAGGTCCCGGTCCACCGATGGCGTCGCGATGCCAATCGGCATCCGCGACGGGGGCATTGGATGCGACCACCAGACCTTTCCCGTTACCGGATCCAATCCCGACAGGGATTCGCCCGTCCAGCAAACCAACACGTCGCGACCGGCTTGCCGCACAACGATCGGTGAGGAGTATGCGGCACGCTCGTCCAGAGCCCGCCACACTTCGCGCCCTGTGGCTTTGTCCATGGCCACGTAGCAGGCCCCGCCCCTGCCAGCCACTTGTTGGATCACCAAGTCGCCGTACACCAGCGGCGAAGCGGCGATTCCCCAAATGGGCATGTCGACATCGTATTCGGCATTCAAGTCCCGTTTCCACAGCACGTCCCCCGTCTCAACATCAATGCAATGGAAATGCCCCATGGCTCCCACTGCCAGTGCCCGATTGCCATCGACGGTGACGCTGGCCCTTGGTCCGGCCGTGTAACTGATCGTATAGGGTGCGTCGTACACCACTTTCCATAACTCTTTGCCAGTGGCGGAGTCCAGGCACACAATGCGTTCCTGCTGCCCCTGCTCGGTCGATCGATCCATCACAAACACCCGGCCATGGGCCACCGTCGGACCGTTGTAACCTGGTCCGATCGGTACTTCCCAGTCGGGTGTCATGCGGTCAGGCAGGGTTTCCACGACTCCCGATTCCCGCCACACCCCGTCCCGTTGGGGCCCCCGCCACTGCGGCCAGTCGGCGGCCGCGCACGGCGATGCGACCACGGCAAGCAAACTGGCGGCGATACTGCGGTGGATGGGTCGACAGGTAGCAAACATCAGTGGCAATCCTTTTGCGTTAGGGGTCGGGGAAGACAACGAACGAAATGCGGAGGGCGATGGATCACTCGTCCTGGGCTCCGCGCCGCCCGGGACGATAACCTTTGGTTCCCCGCGGGCGCCGTTGTTTGCGGTTCTTCGAGGCGCCAGCGGTTCGGCCAGCCGAGGGGATGGTGTGCACGTATTCGCCCCGGAATCGGCGGCCAGCGTCCCGCCGTCGCCGTAGGATCGCCTCTCGCGGAGGTTTCGCCGGGATCAGGCAATCGCAACCATCGCCGATCAAGTCCGTACGCCCGGCCTGTCGCAGCGCTTCGCGAACTTCGAAGTAGTTTTCCGGCTTGAAGAATTGCATCAATGCGCGTTGCATCTTGCGACTGCGCAAGCCCTTGGCCACGAACACTGGCTGCATGGTGAACGGATCCAACCCGGTGTAGTACATGCAGGTCGCGACGTCGAGCGGGGCGGGAATGAAGTCTTGCACCTGGTCCGGCCGGTACCCGTTTTGCTTCAAGAATACGGCCAGATGAATCATGGCATCCAGATCGCTTCCCGGGTGCGAAGCGATAAAGTACGGGATCAAATACTGGCGCTTGTCCGCTGCCGCAGATTCGTCTTTGAATACCCTCGTGAAGAATTCGAAGTCGTCGTTAGCCGGCTTTCGCATCTTGTCCAATACGCCGGGGTCGACATGTTCAGGCGCCACTTTCAAGTGACCGCCAACGTGATGCCGGGTCAGCTCACGGATGTACTCGGGGCTTTGACGAGCCAGATCCATCCGTACCCCGCTGGCCACTAACACTTTCTTGATGCCCGGAGTTTCCCGCGCCTTGCGCATCAATTCGATAACCGGCTGGTGATCGACACCCAACAATTTGCAAATCTTGGGATGCACGCACGACTGCCGCCGGCACTTGGCTTCCACTTCGGGCCGCGTGCACTGCATCTGGTACATGTTGGCCGTGGGGCCGCCGATGTCGGAAACCGTCCCTTTGAACCGCTTGTCCGACGCCATCGAGTGAATCTCCGACAGGATGTTCTCTTGGCTCCGGGACTGGATGACGCGCCCCTGATGGGCCGTGATCGAACAGAAAGTGCATCCACCAAAGCATCCCCGCAAAATGGTCACCGAATCCTTGATCGTCTCGAACGCGGGGATCGGCTCCCGATAGGAAGGATGCGGCCGGCGGGTATAAGGCAAACTGTAGATGCGATCCATGGCCTCCTGGCTCAAGGGCAACTGGGGCGGGTTGACGACCACTGCCTGGTTGCCGTGGCGTTGCACCAACCGCCGCGCGTTGTAGGGATTCGTTTCGTTGTGAATGATCCGAGTGGCCAAGGCAAACTTCTCTTTGCTGGCCACCACTTCTTCATACGAGGGCAATTCCAAGGCGTCCTCGGGCGGTTGCCGGGAGGCTCCCAAGGCATACGCCACGCCCCGCATGTCCCACAGGTCCTCGACGGTGGCACCCTGGTCGAGCCGCTGCGCGATCTCCAGAATGGCATTCTCGCCCATTCCGTAAACGACCAAGTCCGCTTTGCTGTCCAACAGGATGCTGCGACGTACTTTGTCGCTCCAGTAGTCGTAATGGGCCAGCCGACGCAGGGACGCCTCCACGCCTCCGGCGATCACCGGAACGCCTTTGAATGCCTCCCGCGCCCGTTGGCAATAGCTCAAGGTGGCGCGGTCCGGACGCAGCCCAATCCGACCGCCGGGCGAGTAGGCATCGTCGTTGCGCACCTTGCGGTTGGCCGTGTAG
>RFIQ01000062.1 GCA_003695565.1 Planctomycetota bacterium
CTCCAATCTCATTCGATCCTGCTGACGTTACTCCGGAGTTCATTCCCATCGGAACTGCTCTTGCTCTCGACCTGCTGTGATGGATCGAGGGCGATATCTCTTGGTTGCCTTCAGCCGCCGGACCGGAGGCACTTCCGGCGGAAGTGCCCCACGTGGGTGCACGTGGCTCGCGCCCAGAGAGCGAAGAATCCCACCAAACCAGGATGGCAACACGACACAACACACCCATTTCGGGGAGGCGCATGGTCAGGGTGCAAGGATCACGAGCCAGGCGCTGGGGGCCATGGGCAGCCAAACAAGGGATTTGTCGGTTCACCGGCAAGAAAAAAGGGAACTATCCGGTTTGCGAATTCATCGTAAGTTCGGGTAGCCTATCGGTTACCGAGCGAAAATGCGGCACACGGCGGCTGCGGTGGGGATCTGTCAATTCGGCTGCGCAGGCGTACGCTGGCGGAAAAGGGTTGCCGATCCGCACTTGATGGCAGGGAGAACCTCCAACCCTCCGAGTCTGCCAGGGAGCTCCAAAATCGCTTGGAGAGCTTGTCGTATTCGTTTTCAATTTTCCGCGCTTGATGGCATCGAGCCCATGGTGGCCTGGATGCCAACGTGCTTCAATTATTAAGGCTGATTGCGATTCATGCCCCCTGAGGACCAGCATCTCGATGAACTCTTGAGCGCCTACCTGGATGGGCGGTTGGAGGGAGATGATGCGCGCCGCATGCAGACTCGGCTGGAGTCGGACGGGGAATTGCGTCAGCGCTTGGAGGACTTGCGAGAGCAGCGCCAGGCCCTGTCTCAGTTGTTTGGAGCTGCGACCGATCGGTACCAGTCCGATCCGCGCAGCGAGGAGCTGTTCCGTCGCGTGATGGCCGAGGTCCGCCGCCGGTCCCCCGTCGATCGGTCCCCAGCGGAGGCCCCCACGGTGAGGCCTGATCGCCGCATAGCAACCGGATGGGGGAGAAAGGACGGCCGGCGCTTTGCTGTGGTGCTAGCGGGCGGGGCGGCAGTGTTACTGTTGGTCGGCACCCTGTGGATGCTCCCTCAGTTAACGCCAGCTCCGATGGCTGGCCGCCAGGACGGTCCTGCCGACACGGTGGCCCCCGATAATGGCAACCACCAGGCCATCGGGGGCGCCGAAACAGGCGGGGGCGGTACCGGGTTCGACGTGGCGTCCGCAGCGCCCCCTTCTGGGGCGGAGACTGTGGGGACACCCTCCCAGCAACAACCCGCTACGGACGCATCCGCCGACCGGCCGCAGTACGTCAGTCAGCTCGATTTTTCCCAGAGTTTCGTCTTCGTGGTTGACGTGGAGATCTCCGCCGAAGGGCTGCGTAACGACGTGTTCCACGAGCTTCTACGAGGTGCCGGCATCCAGGTCGAGCCACCCATTGCGGCCAATGAGGAGGTCGCGCGAGCGCTGTCGGAAACGCGGATGATCGTGCAGCCTGGGGGGGAAGCGGGGGCGGCAGCGTCCCAAGCCTGGATTTACTTTGTACGGGCGGACATCAACCAGATCGGACCGGTTTTGGACAAGATTTATTTCGATCGCCAGCACTTCCCGCGGGTGGCATTCGACCTGGCCATCGACAATCCCAGCACTCGACTGATGCAGACGATTGCCCGCGCAACCGGCCAGCGATTTGCCGCCAACCGTCCGTTTGCAGCTCCCGTCGCAATCGGCTCCGACACGCAGCAACCGGCGCCCTTGCCCAACGTCAAGAAACCGGAGCGATTTGTTTCGGCGGTACGGCGTCAGCGGGGCTTTTCGCAGGACGGCCTGGCCGCGGCCCTGCCTCCCGGCGATCTGAGCAACGTGCTGTTCATCGTCCGCCCCGCACCCTGACCTGCCAGGGACCGGCAGGCGATTTGGAAAGGAGCGTGTGCGGCTGATCGGGCGGGCACTAGGGAAAATCGGCCGCGTCAGGAGGAGTCGCCTCCGGAAGCTCCCGACGTGTCGTTGTCCCGGTTTGCGGGTCCACCCACCTGCGACGCAATCGATTGGGATCCTGGCAACATGCACATGGGCCCGATTCGAACATCACGATGGCACAAACATCACACCAGTAATCCACCTCGTACAGATCGCCGTCGACGCGCTGGTAGAGCCGAAGGACTTGCGCAAAAGGATGTTTTTCATACCGGCGAATGACCAATTGCAAGTCCATCTGTCGCAGGCGTTCGTCACTCCGAAAAGCCCGCCCGCGAAGATTCTCTACCAGCGGTATCAGATCGCCGTCGTCCGTCCAGATCGCCAGGACGCGCTCCCGCGCTTCGGGGACGGTAGAGATGCCGAAATGCTCATGGAGCGCGTCGGCCGCCCACACGACGCGTCCTTCGACGCGCTCCGTATGGTAGGTGGTTGTCGATGGTGACGGACGATCGTCCGATCCGGGTGACGGATGCGCGTCGGCCGCGGCAGCCGATGTTGCCGATTCCTGAACCTGCGTCGGGCCCTGCTGCCCGGAGGTCCCTGCGGGCTGGCCGACTGCATTGCCGGCGGCACTGGCCCGTTGCGGCCCTTGCCCCATGACTCCTGGCGCAAATACCGACGCCAGCACCCATCCCAATACCATCGCCGCCACCCGCCAAGTGGCCGGCCGCCCGCTTCCGCGCCGGCGAGTGCCCTGGGGCCTGGCATCAACCGCCCGATGGTTTATCGATCGCAGGTCGAACGGAGAACGTCGAGCGCGCCGCAGGCTGTGAGCTGGGCAGATGACGGTGGTCATGGAAGCACCTGCATGCAAGGAAAGAGGAGAACGGGCAGGTCTACTCCGGGGCGTGACCTTCCACAACGATGTCGATCGGTTGTTGCACCGGTTGTCCTTGTTTGACAGCAGGAACAACAAAATGCGCGATCCACCAGTCGTGGTTCTCATCGTGTCGAACACTCGGCTGTGGGCTGTCAACCGGAGGCTGCAAACAGAGCATGGCCGGATGGTTCGAACCGGCCACTTCCGCGGCTGCCGCGTGCAATTCTTCCTCCGGCCATTGTTTATCCGGAGCATCGGATTGCGCGTCGATCAGGACCAGAAAATCGCGCGTGGGCGAGGTGCCAACGTGATTGCCGTCGACCGGCTGCAAGGCAAATCGCAGGGTATACCATCCGGACGAAATCTGTTGATCCCGAAAGTCGGAACCACGACGCCGCAAATGCAACAAGCCGATCAATTGGCCTGATCGAAACGGGTAGAGTCGCTGTGGAGTCGGGGTGAAGGATGGATCGACCTCTAAGGACTTGGCGAACCAAAACTCGCCCACAGTCCGACTGCCGCGCCGAACGACAAATCCGGAATCCTGCAAGGCCGAGCGTAATTCGGCGGACACGTCGTCGTCTTCAGGCGCTCCCGGCAGCGGTTCGATGGCATACTCCTGGGCCAATCCCGGAGCACAGAACAACATCGAGATCCACAATAGAACCAGACCATTGAACAGTCGCATCTGCATCGAAGTCCTCTCAAGGTGATGAAGTAGGTTGGGAAGGTACCGGCACACACCGAACACTTGCACGCGGGGTGACAGCATAAACAGGGGCAGGCAACGCACACCGGTCGTTTGTTGGGCACGTCCGGAGGGCGGCTCGCCGGCGAGCCGCCTTGAACGCGGCTCGACCGGGGCGCGAAATGCCCAGCTTCGCCAGGTGCGTCGGAAGGTTGGGTAAAATGGGGTTACAGGGACTGGGCAATCGCTGGGGGCGCTTCGGCGATGTCGAAGGTGCCCAGATAGGCCGTACGGCTGTCCGGAATCGACCATCGGCGGCCCAGCCTGCGCGCCGTCACATCCCCTTCAATGGTCACACCGGGGACGAATCCGCTGAGTTCGGTCAGCGGCGGGTAGTAGGCCGATTCATTCGAGCAGATGCAGTCACCGGGCCGGGCCTTACGCAGCTTCAATCGTGCCGTCCCAGGGACATTCAATTCCGCCGTCAGGTCGGCCAGGTCCAGCCGCATCTGCATTTCCGCGGCAGCGACCTCCGCAATCTCGGCATCCTTCAATCCAAGGCGCTCGGCGGCGAAGCGCCGCAGGGCCGCCCGTTGCTCCGCGTCGGCCCGGGCGTCGACCACTACAACGGCCCGGCGGTATTTCGCATCGGCCAGGCCGTTGAATCCGAGCGTATTATCGGTCTTCAGGATCACGGCCACGCGCAGTCCGGCCAGGTCAACGCCTTGCAGGTTTCCGTTAGAGAATTCCCAAGCCAAGATGGCATCTTTGCCTGTGGAGCCGACCTCCCCATTGGCGAAGCAGGGACCGGTGTACACCTGACATGTGCGAGCTTCCACATACGTTCCGCGCAAACGCCCATCGGCCAATGCCAAGGCGGGCAAACACAAGGCAACCATGGTGCCGGCTACTACTGAACGCAACATCGTCTAGCCTCCCTTTTGATCTTCGAAACGCCGGGGTTATTGCGCTTGCACCGGACGCGCCGATGGCAATCGATTCTTCCGGCGAAAGCAATCCAACTCTGACATTACCGCCTAGGGGTCATCCCGGACCATCACCTGGGGATTGTTTCATTGTAACGCTGTCAGCGCAGCGATGTCCATCGCCGCCGAGCCGGATGCCATAGACGACCATCGCCCCGCGCGGTTAAGCACGGGGCGATAGAGTGCAATCGAATTCGACTGCGGCGACAACGACGCATGTTCACGGGGAGCCCGTTTTCGGGCCCGTGGCCGCCGCTTCCGCACCTTTCCTAGCGCCGGTCGCGTCCGCCGCCGCGTCGGCGTCCGCCGCCGCGCGAATCGCCCGAGCGAACGCGTTCGCGACCTTCCCCGCGATCACGGCCTTCACTGCGTTCGCGACCTTCGCGGCCCGCCGAGTCCCCTTCGTTCTCTTTGGCGAACTCATCTTCGATGCCCAGCTCTTCCAAGGCTCGCCGCCGACTGAGCTTGACCCGATTCTGGTCGTCGATGTCGATCACCTTGACTTGCATTGCATCGCCAACCTTGCAGATCGCGTCCACACTGGACACATAGCCGTCGGACAGTTCGCTGATGTGGACCAGCCCGTCGCATCCGGGGAGGATTTCCACAAAGGCACCGAAGTCCCGTACGCTAGTAACGATCCCATCATAGATCTTTCCGATCTGAGCCGTGGCGGTGCACGCTTCGACGCGTGCCATCGCGGCCTTGGCGGCTTCGGCATTGACCGAACTGACGATCACCGTGCCATCGTCCTCCACATCGATGTTTGCGCCAGTTTCCATCTGGATGGCGCGGATGTTCTTTCCGCCCGGTCCGATGAGAGCGCCGATCTTGTCGACATCGATCTTGGTACGCAGCAAACGCGGCGCGAACCGACTGGTCTCCGACCTCGGGCGGGGGATGGCCGTAATCATTTTCTTGAGGATCTCCATCCTCGTTTCCCGCGCCTGCTTCAATGCCTTGCGTACGATTTCTTCATTGATGCCGTCGATCTTCAAATCGAGCTGGATGCCGGTAATGCCCTCGGGGGTGCCGGCGACTTTGAAATCCATATCGCCGAAATGGTCTTCATCGCCGATGATGTCGGTCAGCAAGACCCACCGATCCTCGCTCTCCTTGACCAATCCGATACTGATCCCCGCCACGGGATTGGTCAGCGGTACACCCGCGGCCATCAACCCCAAAGTGCCACCACAAACGCTGGCCATGCTGGACGAACCGTTCGATTCCAGGATGTCGCTGATGACCCGGATCGTGTAGGGGAACTCCTCTGGATCGGGAATGACCGGGGCCAGCGACCGTTCGGCCAAGGCCCCGTGCCCGATCTCGCGTCGGCCCGGACCACGAATCGGTCGCACCTCCCCGACCGAAAAGGACGGGAAATTGTAGTCCAGCATGAATTTCTTGCTGTACTCCTCGAACAGCCCGTCCACGCGTTGTTCATCGCGGGCAGTCCCCAACGTGACGCTGACCAATGCCTGAGTCTCGCCGCGTTGGAACAGGGCTGAGCCATGCGTGCGAGGCAACACGTCGGTTTCGCACTCGATGGGGCGTAAGCTGGTGAAATCGCGGCCATCGGGACGCGTGCCGTCCAGGATCAGATCGCGGACCACGCGTGCTTCCAAGTCGTGCCAGGCGCTGGAGAATTCTGCTTCGCTGACCGCCCCTTCAGCATTGGGGTCCGGGATGATCGCGGCTTTCGCCTCTTCCTTCAGTTTGGCTACCGCCTCGGCGCGCGCCTGCTTGCCCGGCGTCTGCTTGGCCTCGCGATAGCGGTCGTAGTAAGCTTCCTTCAGCCGATCGAACAAGCCGTTGTCCTCGGGCGGCTGGTACTCCATTTTCTGCGGTTGGACGCGCTGCACCAGCTCCTGCATCAACCCGATGATCTCCTTGACCACTTCGTGGCCGTACAGGATCGCCTCAGCCATCTCCTCTTCGGGCATTTCCTGAGCGAAGCCCTCGATCATCAAGATCGACTTGTCGCTGCCCGAAACGATCAAATCCAGTTCGCTCTCCTCGATCTGGTCGAGCGTGGGGAAAGGAATCAGTTGGCCGTCGACTTTTCCGATTCGCACCGACGCCAACGGGCCGGTAAAGGGCAGGGGACTGATTTCCAGCGCGGCAACCGCCCCGTTCATGGCCAATACGTCGCTGTCGTTCTGCATATCGCTGCTGAGAACAAAGCTCTGGATCTGAACTTCATCCCGAAACCCCTTGGGGAACAACGGCCGGATGGGACGATCCATCAGTCGGCTGGTCAGAATCTCTTTGGTGGTAGGCCGCCCTTCCCGCTTCAAGAAACCGCCTGGGAATTTGCCTGCCGCCGACATCCGCTCGCGGTAATCGCACGTCAATGGAAAGAAATCCAACCCCGGACGTCCCGGCCCGGTCGCTGCAGCGGTCAGAACCACCGTATCGCCATACTGCACGACGACCGCACCAGCCGCCTGTTTGGCGAGCTGCCCGGTTTCGAACGACAAGACACTAGCACCGATCTGTTTTTCTACTCGAATCTTCACTTTTCTATACTTCCTGCTTCAACACTACACAATTCAATGAAACTACACATTGGCCAGCGAGTGGAAGGCCATAGCGTTCCACCGACTGGTCCGTCCTAGTACGCCCCAGCCACAGCGCAGCGGAAACGTACAATCTCAGCGTCAACCCGCGGCAAAACGAAGACCGCGGAAGCCGGCCGCATACTGGCAGGTGATACCCCGTTCGCAACGCCAACCCGGGAGTCCTGATGAAAAGCCCGACCCCCGATACCGCAAGCTCTTTCCAGGGCGGAAAAAGGAAGAGGCAGCGACACGCATGGCACAGCAGCCCATCTTCGGGACCGCACCGTTCCGTCCAATACGCCGGTATTTTGCAGAAGCAGCCGCTGGAGGCTGCACCCAGAGACTGCGAGAAGAGAGCCTATTTCCGAATGCCCAATCGGCTGATCAAATCCAGATAGGCTTGGGGATCGTGACGACGCACGTAGTCCAACAAGCTCCGGCGACGGCTGACCATTCGCAGCAAGCCGCGACGGCTGGCGTAATCCTTCTTGTGCTCGCGCATGTGCTCAGTCAGATGGTTGATCCGCTTGGTGAGGATCGCGATCTGCACCGCGGACGAACCCGTGTCAGTGTCGCTCGTACGAAACTCAGCGATCGCCTGTTTCTTCAGCTCTTCTGTTGTTGCACTCATTCTCGATTAGCAAGCAATTTCAAATGAAAAACGATTGACACGTGGCTGCCGACCACCGGCTAAGCAACCTCGGAACACCCCAGCGTAACCATCACGCTGGACTTCTTTCACCCGATACGGCTCGGACGAAACTCGGTCTGTTCTACTCAGTTACTGGTTCTGCAAGACAGAATCGTACGCATTTCCGGCGACATGGCAAGATCAACTGAGGGAAGATTTGCGTCGATTCCCGGCCACAATCGGAGGATCTGCCCCGAAAACCTGGAAAAACCTCCGGTTCGGCCAGATCCACCAGTCTATCCACCGGGCGTATCCCGCAGGCCAGGTTTCGCACTTCGCGGTCTACACGATAGAATCGAATAGACACCACAGGGGCGAACGGAGCACAGCGGGTCCTGGCTTTCCACGCCCGACAGTGGCGGTCCAGCGTACCCCTGGCCTGGAACAGTGCCGTTGGTTAGCGACGTTCGGCATCAACGAATACAGTCGGTGAATCGCAGATTTTCCGGAGGGAAAGCGAACGATGGAAGTGCAAACACCCAGTGAATTGACGGCCAAGAAATGCAAGCCATGTGAAGGGGGAGTCGACCCGTGCACTCCCGAGTACGCCGCCGAGCAGGTTCAGCGGCTGGAGGGGTGGACCTTGTCGGACGATGGCAAGATGATCTCGCGCTCCTGGCGGTTGAAGAACTTCGCGCAAGCCATGAAGTTGCTTAACGCGGTGGCGGAAATCGCCGAGGAAGATGGCCATCATCCCGATTTTCACTTGACCGGCTTCCGCAACGTCCGGATCGACTTGACCACGCATGCCATTGGCGGCCTGAGCGAGAACGACTTCATCTTGGCGGCGAAGATCAACCAGGTGGCAGATACGGTGCTGGCGTGAGCCGCATGGCCATCATCGGCGGCGGCATCTCGGGATTGGCCGCCGCCCTGGAGTTGGTCCAAGCCGGCCCGGAACATGAGGTCGTCCTGCTGGAGGCACAGCCGCGACTCGGCGGGGTCCTGGAGACCGTCTACGATGGTCCCTACCTGATCGAAAAGAGCGCGGACAACTTCGCTACCATGATCCCCCACGCGCTCGAACTGTGTCGGCGCATCGGCTACGCGGACGAATTGATCACGCCTCGCTCCACCGACCGGCGAGCGTTCGTTTGGCATCGGGGCCGCCCCCACCCCATCCCGGCCGGATTCAGCCTGATGCAACCAACGCGGGTCGCATCGGTCCTGACCAGCGGCGTGCTTTCCTGGGCCGGCAAGCTGCGGTTGCTGGGAGAGATGTGGGTTCCGCCCCGGCAGCTTGACGATGCCGACGAATCGTTGGAGTCGTTCGCCACGCGGCGGTTGGGACGCGAAGCCTACCTGAATCTGGTCGAGCCGATCGTCAGCGGCATCTTTACGGCCGATCCCTCGACCCTGAGCATGCAGGCGACGATGCCCCAGTTCCTGGAGATGGAGCGACGGCACGGCAGCTTGATTCGCGCCCATTTATTTGCCAAAAAGAACGATGCTGCGGCAGCCGCCCGACGGGCATCGGGGGCCCGCTATGATCAATTCGTCGCTCCGCGTCGCGGGATGAGCCACTGGATCGAGTACCTGACCGCCCAGTTGCCGCACGGAGTGTGCCGCACGGGCGTGCGTGTGGACGCGATCTCCAGCCCCGACGGCCGGACTTGGAAAATCGATACATCGGAGGGGACACTGGAAGCGGAGGGAGTGATTCTGGCGACCCCGGCGCATGTTTCGGCGCGGTTGATCGAACCGCTGGACGGCCGGGCGGCCGAGTTGTTGGCGGGCATCCCTTATGCCTCGAGCGCTGTGGTGGCGATGATCGTGCGGTCCGCCGATCTACACCAGCGCACCGATGGGTTCGGGATGGTGGTGCCCCGGGCCAGCGGGCGCCCCACGCTGGCGATCAGCTACAGCAGCCACAAATACCCGGGTCGCGTTCCCGATGGGCAGGTGTTGCTGCGCATGTTCTTTGGTGGAGCGACGCACCCCGAAGTATTGGACTTGACCGACCAGGCCCTGTTGGATCTGGCGGAAAGCGAATTGCGGCATCTGCTCGATTGGCGCGGGTCCAGCCCGGATTGGGCCGGGGTGATTCGCTGGCCGCAGGCCATGCCGCAGTACCTGGTGGGGCACCGCCGACGAATCGACGAGCTGACCGCGGCGCTGTCGGATCACCCACGCCTGCAGGTCTGCGGCGCGGGTTATGAAGGAGTGGGCATCCCTCAGTGCATCCGCTCTGCACAGCAGGCCGCCAAGCGACTGGCCCAAGCCCTCGGTCTGCCCCTCCCCCTCAACACCCCTTTGATCGAAGCCGCACCCCCACCCTCGGCTTGATCCACTCGGGCCGAACATCACCGGCCGCACGATGAAGGCTCCACGCCTCTGCACCCTTTGGTTGCATTTCGCAGAACCGCAGAATTGCCGCGGACGTGGTCGGGCATTGGGGTAGGGTAGCGGACAGCATGCCCCCCAGGCCGGCTGTGGGATTGAGACGAGCGTGGATCAGCCGGTCCGGGAGGGGCCACTGCAATCGGGATATCCCGCTTCCTCGCGGTTGGGGATGGCTTGACGGGCAAAGCGCGGATCGAGTACTAGGAAACCGAGGGGAGTACTCGTCTGCTGTTTTGAACCAGGGGTGTCGGACACATGAGTTTTGGGGAGCGACCGAATCGATTGCGTCGCCGGACACCCCGAGTCCGTGGCGGGATCCTTACCCAAACCGTCCCTGCGCGCTGGCTCTTGACCATCGCGCTTGCGGTCGGTGGGTGGGGCGCGGGTGCTGGCCGCATCGCGCTGGCCCAGCGCGTCATCCTCCCTTCCCCCAGCAGCGGTGCGGCGACACTGCGTCCGATCGAAGGCGGCGGCCCAGGCCGGACGACCGCAGCGCAGCTTCCCGGCACGACCGGACCGGCCATGGTCCCCCTCAACCCAGCGACTCAGTCCGGCATCTATCCCTCGACGACGCCCGGGACTTCGGCGTTCGATCCCTACGCTACGACGCCGGCCGCAAGCGTTCCCGTGCCCGCCGCACCGGTCTATCCGCCCGTCGCCCCGTACTCCCCCACGACTCCCGCCACCGGTTCTGCCCCGGCGGGTACCGTCCCCTCGACGGGCGGTGTAGCTCCTGGTGGGTATCCACCGTATACGGGACCACCGCCGGTCATTCCTGGCGCCGGCCCTAGCGCAACGGTGGGGACATTCCCCAGCACCGGCTCCGCGTACGGCCAACCCGGCACATTCCCCAACTCGACTCCTTCGGCTCTGTTCCCCTCGCCCTATCCATCCACGCCGGGAGTGGGGGGCGGTTCGCCCAGCCTGTTCGGTGGTCTGTTCAGCGGCTTGTTCGGCAACCCCAGCGGCGGGTTTGGCGGCACACTGCCACCTGCCCAAAGTGGGATCGGCGGTGTCGGAGCATGGAACCCCAACGGAGCCCTCTACCCAGGGACCGGCGGTCCGCCCGAGTTCATTCGTCTATTCCAAGGAATACGCCTGCGGCACGGATTCGTGGGAGGCGATACCGACGTCGATGCTTTACAAATCAACGATACCGACATGTCAGCCACCTTCGTCTACCCGAATTTCTTGTACTCCACCCAGCCGTTGTACTTGATGCCCAGCTTTTCGATCCATACCTGGGAAGGCCCCCGGTCGCTGGGCGGCGTCACCGCAGATTTGCCCGGTTCCGCCTATTCGGCATTCCTCGATGCCGGTTGGCAAACCGATCCGGCCCGCATCTTCGGCGCTGAACTCGGATTGCGCGTGGGCATGTTCTCCGACTTCGACACCGCCATATCCGACAGCCTGCGGGTGCTGGGTCGGGGGATCGGCCGCGTCCGGTTGACCCCGCGATCGACGCTCAAGTTGGGCGTGCTGTACCTGGACCGCAACCGTGTCAAACTCCTGCCGGCCGGCGGCCTGCTGTGGCAACCGAACACCGAAACGCGTTTCGACCTGTTTTTCCCCGAACCCAAACTGGCTCACTACCTGACGACGCTGGGCAACACGGACATGTGGTGGTACGTGGGGGGGTACTACGGCGGAGGCTCCTGGACCCTGCGCCGCGCCAACGGACTCAAAGAGTCGATGGACATCAATGACATCCGGCTGGTGTTCGGATTGGAATGGGGCAAAAACGATCAAATGCGCGAAGGACGACGCACCGGATTCTTCGAATCGGGTTTCGTGTTCGACCGGGAACTCCTCTACCGCCAATCCTCGGCGGACAACCTGCGATTGCAAGACACCTTCACGGTCCGCATCGGCTTGGGGTACTGACACGCCCTCCGCGTTCGCCCGCGTTCCCGGCGGAGCAGCCAGCCGGTAACCGAATCGAGGCGAGCCGTGCAGCCTGAGATTCTGCCCCCCTTTCCTGGAGCTGCGTCCCGTCCAAAAAGGCCCCTCTAATCCCTAGGAACGATGGCTCCGGCGAGAAAAGAATGGCCATTGTGAACGCAACAATTGGGGCTGAAGCCGCGTTAGCTTAGAATGGTTGCAGGTACAATGACTCCAGATGCACCATTGGAGCAATCGGCCAGATCGGGAAGTACAATGCCCCGTGTCGGTGCGCTACCTGGTATCATGGGCGGATCACCCGAGCCCCCCGCCCAGGAGGGGAACGATCGTCGATTCCATCAATCGCAAGATTGAATCGTGGCGCATCGGTCCTGGTCGGCAGCGCCTGATCCGGTGGTGGCAGAACGACGGTGACCTGCACGAAGAACAGGTGCAGGCAACCGCCGTACCGGAATTACGAGTCGGCGCATGCGAATCATCGTCGGCAGGAAGCTAGCCAGCACTTTTCTCATCCGTTGGCAACCCTAGGGCGGTTCATGAGCAAGAAAAGATACCCGCAACGAAAGGAAATCCGGGACGCGGACTCCGCGGCAGAGCCGATCCCCTTCGATACCGCCTCCGACGAAGACACCATCGATGGTTTGCGTCCGGATACTGTGGAGATGGCGGCTGCCGACGTGCCCGGCCTGTCCCATCCTGAGGCCGCGGAGATCGAAGCCACGCTCATAAGCGACGTAACCGCGGGTCAAACCGGCTTGCCTCCATTCCCGTCAGACGATGCACTGGCGGGAACCGAGCCGGACTCTCCTGAATTATTCGTAGCGACCGCAGTCGAGGAGCCTTCATCGAGCGTCGTAGCGGTGGACCCTGAGGAAATCGCCGCTCGGTCGGCCCGGCGGCGACTATTGTTGGCAGCAGTCCCCGGTTGGTTGATCAGCCTGTTGGTCCACGTCTTGGCGATCGTAATCTTGGCCAGCATCACGCTGGAACCCGTCCAGTCGATGCTCAGCATCCTGGAGGCCAGCACTGGACCGGAGGAAACCGCCATCGACGAGTTCGATATACAAGGACCGTCGCTGGAATCGGTGGAAGAACCGGCGGACCCCTTGGCGGCAGAGACTCCCACGGTGGATCCTTCGATGGTGTTGCCCGAAGTCAGCGCTCCGGAGTTGACGGACTTCGCCTTGGAAAGCGAACCGCTCGACCTGGATGCCGTCGCCGAGAAGGTGATCCCGTCGAGTCTGCTCAGCGCGTCGATGCTCACCTCGTCTACAGCGTTGAACAGCCGCACGGGGGCCACCAAGAGCGAAATGCTGGAACGCTACGGAGGCAACGCCGACAGCGAGAAAGCAGTGGCGATGGCGCTGAAGTGGCTTGCGGACCACCAACTGCCGGACGGCGGATGGACGTTTGCTCACAGCATTGCTTGCCGCAATCAGTGCAAGGATGCGGGCGAACTGGCCCAGGCGCGGAACGCAGCGACTGCCATGGCGTTGCTGCCGTTCCTGGGGGCCGGCCAAACGCATTTGGAAGGCAATTACAAACGCACCGTATTTCGCGGATTGAATTTCCTGATCAACCGCATGAAGGTGACTCCGGCCCGGCCCCCGCGCGGTTCCTGGCACGAGCCGGGCGGGCGCATGTACTCGCATGGTTTGGCTGCCATCACGGTATGTGAAGCGTACGCCATGACGCGCGATCCCGACTTGCTGCAGCCGGCCCAGCTTTCGCTTAATTATCTGGTCTATGCACAAAGCGACCGCGACGGCGGTTGGCGTTACGAACCGAAGCAGCCCGGCGACACGTCGGTCGTGGGTTGGGCCTTAATGGCGTTGAAGAGCGGCCGCATGGGAAACCTGGCGGTGCCTCCCAGCACGTTTCAGGGGGCCGACCGGTTCCTGGATTTCGTCAGTACCAACAACGGCGCCTATTACGGGTACAACAAACCCACAGCCAAATTGAATGGTCGCGAAGCAACCATTGCCGTCGGGTTGCTGTGCCGCATGTACCTGGGGTACCCCAAAGAGCACCCAGGGTTGCAAGAGGGAGTCGCCTACCTGGCCAAGAAAGGCCCTTCCATGAAAAACCTGTACTACAGCTATTACGCCACTCAGGTCATGCGGCATTACGGGGGCGACCAATGGGAGCGGTGGAACAAATCGATGCGTGACCAGTTGGTCGAGGCCCAGGAGAAAAACGGCCACGTGGCCGGCAGTTGGGCCCCCGCCGGCTCCCATTCGCAGAAGGGAGGCCGATTGTACATGACCTCCCTGGCCACCATGATCCTGGAAGTCTATTACCGGCACATGCCTTTGTATAGCGACAAGTCGGCCGATGACGAATTCGAGCTCTAAGCGCGGTGAGGCGCACGCCGCTGAGCGTCCCACACAGGCGGCTCGAACGGACGGAGAACCGCTGTGCCCGTCGGCCCGCTAATCACCCCTGCCACCTGGCTCAGCCATGGCTGCGGGGGGAGCAACGGCGCCCGGTCGATTCACCGATTGTTCCCGCTGTCAATCGGCGGCCCCGACATCCTGGGTCATGGCATTGAGAATCAGTGCGACTTCCGCCGATTCGTGTTCTGAGAATGCCCGATCGAATTCGACGAAACGCTCGCCGACTTCCGCCGGATCATCGTCTCCCCGTTGCAGGTAATCGGCAGCCAATTCGGCCAGGTCCTGGGCTTGCGTGAACAGCTCTCCATGCTGGTCCCGCAGTGCGCCGGCCTTTTCATGGATCCAAGGAGCCATTCCGATGGCGTCTTCGAAGTACCCGTAGGCTTCCTCGAGAGCGAAGTGAAATGCCAGTTGGTCCCGCAGCGCCTCGGTCAAATTCGCCAGATCGGCGACGTGATTCCCCAACGCCGGCTTGTTGTCCACCAAACGCCGCAATTGATCCATGATGTCATGGAGCTGTTGATGATCCTCCTTGATCTCCTGAAAGAACGCTGCATTTACGGTAAACCGTTTTTGGGGTGTTTGAGCCATCGCGTGGTTCCTTTTGCGCGAGCCGTATCGGTAAGCGGGCAGACCGACAGGATCGTCCGCGCTGCGGTCGAACCCCATGTCGATGAGACGAATCCCACAACCTGCCTCTAGGATACCTCAACGGCGCTCGTATTGGTACATGCGGGGCGCCGGGTTGGGGGGAGCGCCCGCCGCCGCAAATCCCCGCAGGTCCGCCCCTTGCATCCCCGGGAACCCTGCGGCGCAGGATGGTCGCGGCCGGGTAGACATTTTCGATCCGGGCTGCTGCGCAGTGCTGACAGGGACCAGGCGAAGGAGTAAGATTCGGGACGGAAACGATTTCTTGCTCGCCCCACTCGGCGGGTAGGCAACGCCCCACACGAAAACGGCACCAGGAGCGGATCCATGCGGGAGAAGCTGGAAGAAACCCTGCGAGAGTTGCATGATATTCTCGCTGAGGAGCAGGACCTGACCGAGGAGGACAAGCAACGGTTGCGCCAGGCCGCAGAGGAAATCCAACAGACGCTCGACGACGAGAACATCGACTCGGCCTCCTTGGCCCAGCGGCTGGTCGAGTCCACGCGGCGATTTCGCGATACGCATCCCCTGCTGACCAACACCGTGGGCCGCCTGGCAGATCTGCTCGCGCAGATGGGGATTTGAACACCGCCCCGCGGGGATGCCCGCCGAGAACCAGCGGTCCGTCCCCTTCCAGCCGACCACGGCCCTCAGTCTTCGACCTTCGGATCACCCGCCACAGCCATTCAACAAACATTTGCATCAACATGCCATGAGTGGAATCGAAGTCTATATCAACGGTCGCTATTATCCCAAAGAGGAAGCCAAGATCAGCGTCTATGACCATGGACTGCTGTACGGCGATGGCGTGTTCGAGGGCATGCGGGCGTATGCCGGCCGGGTCTTTCGGCTGCGGCAACACCTGGTCCGATTATTCGAATCGGCGGCTGCCATCCTGCTGGAGATCCCCATGTCTCTGGAGGAGTTGGAATCAGCCGTGCAAGCGACTTTGCAGCGCAACAGTTTGCAGGACGCCTACATTCGGCTGGTGGTCACCCGCGGTGCCGGTTCACTGGGGTTGGACCCGGCCCGCACGTCCGATCCCCAGGTCATCATCATTGCCGATCACATCGAATTGTATCCTCGCGAACTGTACGAGAACGGATTGCGAATCGTCACCGCATCCACGATTCGCAACCACCCGGCGGCGCTCAACCCCCGCATCAAGTCCCTCAATTACCTGAACAACATCATGGCCAAGATCGAGGGCCGCAAGGCCGGGTGCATGGAGGCCCTGATGCTGAACGTGCGCGGCGAAGTGGCCGAGTGCACGGGCGACAACATTTTCATCGTTCGACGGGGAGAATTGCTGACCCCATCCATCGATGCTGGTATCCTGGAAGGTATCACCCGCAATGCGGTCATTGAGCTGGCGCGGGCGGCCAGCATCCCCGTGCGAGAATGCACCCTCACGCGGCACGACGTGTACGTCGCCGAAGAGTGCTTCTTGACCGGTAGCGCTGCCGAAGTCATTCCCGTGATCGAAGTCGACGAGCGTCCTATCGGCGATGGTCGGGTCGGCCCGCTGACCCATTTGCTGCTCCGCGCATTCCACGACCTGGTGCGCAACCCCGATGCCTGACGCCGCGCCGCTGCCCCCGGCCTCGGCATAAGACCAGCGCATGAATTCCATGCGCTACCGAGCAACCCGCGAGTACCGCGCGGGACAACCCATCAAGGTGTCTTTTGACCTGCAGGTAAATTCCATGCGCAATCCCTTTCACCACTGGATTCGAATCGCCATCTTCGCTCTGGCCCTGGTGGGCGCGTTTTCCGCCGAGGCCCGTCACTTGGCGGCGCAGAATTCTGCGACCACCGACCCGATTTCACCGCCCGGTCGGCGGACCTACATGGGACGAACGATCGCTCCCACCATGGGAGCGGCTGGGGCCGGGTGGTTGATCCGCGAAACCCGCGAAGAGGAGGAACGGCCCAGCGAGGTGATCCGCCAACTCAACCTGAAACCGGGCATGGTGGTGTGTGATTTGGGGTGCGGCAACGGTTTTTATACTTTGAAGATGGCCGAGTTGGTGGCGCCCGGCGGCAAAGTGCTGGCCGTCGACATCCAACCAGAGATGCTCCACCTGCTGCAGTTGCGCTGCCAAGAAGCGGGAATCGACAACGTTGAACCGATCCAAAGCACGGTGACCGACCCCAAATTGCCCCCCAACTCGGTCGACCTGGTCCTGCTGGTGGACGTCTACCACGAATTTTCCCACCCGGTCCAGATGTTGCGTGGAATCCGGGAAAGCCTGCGTCCGGATGGTGTCGTGGCCCTGCTCGAATACCGCGCCGAGGATCCCACCGTGCCCATCCGACCGCTGCACAAGATGTCCAAACGCCAGATCTTGAAAGAGTACCACGCCAACGGATTTCGGTTGGTGCGGCAATACGATGGACTGCCCTGGCAACACCTGATGTTCTTCGCTCGAGACCCCGACTGGCATCCTCCACAGTTCAGTTCTGGCGACGACGAGTAACCCCGCCAGGCTCAACACACATCCATGCACCCGAGCACCGCGCCGGTTGTGTTGTCCCTGGCGCCAAGCATGTCGATCCGCTTGGCTGCGGCAGGCCCCGTCGGAAGTGCGGCAGATCACTGCCCGCATCTGTCCCATCGGATCGGAACAAACTGTTGCACCAACCCGGGCACCCGCTACAGGGTTTGACCACCGTCGATGGTCAGCAATTGGCCGGTCGTCATCTCTGTCTCGACGGCTAGGAACACGACTCCGGCAGCGATATCGTCGGGGGTCGACGGCCGCGGAATGGGAAAGCCCCGGGTCATTTCTTCGAGATCCCAGTCGTTGGCACCTTCACGAATCCAGCGGGAATCGATCGGGCCGGGCAGCACCGCGTTGACTCGAATCTTCGGCGCCAAGGCTTGAGCCAGCGACTTGGTCATGGTGTTCAGGGCCCCCTTGCTGGCTGCGTAGGCGATGCTCGATCCGCGACCGGTCAACCCAGCAACGGAACTGACGTTGACGATCGCCGTGGGAGGATGTTTCTCCAGCAGGCTGCGACTCCACTTCGCACAGAAGAAGGCACCCTTCAGGTTCACGCCCAGGATCTTATCCCAGGTCGGCTCTTCCATGGCGTCCAAATCCTCCAAGGGAATGAACTCCGTCACCGCAGCGTTGTTGACCAATACGTCCAGTCGCCCGAATCGCTGGGCGATTCCCTCCATCATTTGCTGGACTTGTTGTTCGTCGCTCACGTCGGCCCGATGGCTGACGGCCTGGGCCCCCAGGCCAGCGGCTTCGGCCGCCGTCGCCAATGCATCGGCCTCGCTGCGAGAATAATTGATCACGCAATCGAATCCCAAGCGGGCGAAACGCAAGATGCAAGCCCTCCCCACTCCAGTTCCACCCCCGGTAACCAACACCACGGGCCGAGCACCTGGAGAATCGGTGGCCATAGCATTCCTCGATTGCGAAGCAGGGAACCTGGACAAGGGGCAAAGAGCGTCCCCGGAAATAACTGTCGCACCACGCCGTAGCCTGAGTCTCTGAGTCGGGTCCTTCGCTGCCCGACTTGGCGAGTCAGGCTTCAGACTGGACAGTTATCTCAAGGATGGCCCTAAAGCAACAGTCGCTGTGTCAGTCCGCCCTGGCACTACGATATCAAAACCGTCACGTACCATTTCTTTGACTTTCCACATGGCCGACTTACAATGAACCCTATCGCCTGAAAGAACAAGTAGGGTGATCAAAAAAGCGGAGGCAGGGCGCTCGCCATGCTCTTGTCGCGAAGCACCCAGCGAGGTCAACATCAAGCGCTTCGGGATGGCCCTGCATCAGCGGCTGCAACAGCGAGCTCTCACCCTCGCCGTTGTTCCTGCCTCCGCAATTTTCTTTTTTCTAGCTCGCCATTTGCATTCTACTCCCGGCGACGCACCTTGGCGGTGCTGCGGGACCGACGCGGGTCAACCGGCCCAGCCCTTTACGTTCGTTCCTGATGGCGATTTCTTGCCGCCCGTCGCTCGCCATCACCGAAAATCTTCCCGCTTGCACCACCGCCAGTGCAGGGCGGATAGTTCCGCGCGGCCACAGCGGATAAGATGGGGTAAGGGGCGCCGAGCCTGTGTTCGTCCGCACCCAATCGGAATCCGGGTGCGGTGCATCGGCACCGCGCGGCACCACCGACGGTACCCCACCGAACACTCTCCTGATCGGAAACACGGACAGCAAAGGATCTGCGAGCGATGGGATTGATCCGACAACTACCGCCAGCCTTGGTGAACAAAATCGCGGCTGGAGAAGTCATTGAGCGGCCGGCCAGCGTGGTCAAGGAGCTGTTGGAGAACAGCATCGACGCAGGGGCCAACCACATCGAAATCTCTCTCGAGGGGGGTGGCACCGATCTGATCCGCATCGCTGATGACGGCAGCGGTATCGACCGGGAGGACATCCCCTTGGCCATCGCCAGCCACGCCACCAGCAAGTTGCAATCCGCTGACGACCTTTTTCAAATCCGCACACTTGGGTTCCGCGGCGAGGCCTTGGCCTCGATCGCCGAGGTGAGCCACCTGACGCTGCGGACGCGCACGGCTGAATCCGAATCGGGCTACGAGATCACCATCCGGGGCGGCCAGGCTTCGGATATCCAACCCATCGGCCATCCGGTGGGGACCACCATCGAAGTCCGCAATCTGTTTTTTAACACTCCAGTGCGCCGCAAGTTCCTGAAGACGGCGCAGACGGAAGCCGGACACATCACCGAGGCGTTTACGCGCATCGCGCTGGCTTATCCCCAGGTGCACATGAAATTGACCAGCGGCAACCGTGTGGTTCATGACCTGCCGGCCGTCGACCGCTGGCGGGAACGCATCGGAGCTTTCTTCGGACCCGAAGTCTGCGACTCCCTGATCTGGGTGGAAGACCAACAGGAACACGTCCGCTTATCGGGTTACGTCGCCGATCCAGCGGTCAGCCGCGGGAACAATCGCATGCAATACCTGTTCCTCAATGGCAGATTTATCCGCGATCGCTCGTTGCAACACGCCCTGGCCGAAGCTTACCGCGGGCTGCTGATGGTCGGACGGTTCCCGATCTGTTTCCTGAGACTGGAGTTGCCTCCGTCCCAAGTCGATGTCAACGTCCATCCGACCAAGATGGAGGTTCGCTTTCAGGATGGCGGCCGGATTTACAGCCAATTGCTGAAGACGGTGCGCCATCGATTCCTGACCACCGACCTGACCGCTCGCGTCGGATCGGCGGTGGGAACCTCGGCGGCGGCCACTCCGGCTGAACCCGCAACGGCGGCGGCTGGCGCATCGCCAGGCTTCGCCGCTGGGCACGCCGCCGCACCAGCAGCCCGCCCCCAGGACCGACGTTGGGACGCTTATGCCGAACAGATGGCTACGGTGGAACAACGCCAAGCCCATTTGCCGTTGACCGGCGCGATTCCGCCATTCCAACCCTTCCCGTCGCGAACCGGCCCCGGTACGGCTGCGGCAGCACCGCCGGTCTTCCCGCCACCGGCAGCAGGCACCGATGCGGCGGCAGTCAGCGGTAGCGACTTGGATACAACGAGTTCACCCCCCTCCGCATCGCCACCACCGGACGCCCTGGCAACGCAGCCATCCCAGCCCGCCGCTGAGGAACCGGCAATGTCGAACTTGGGGTTTCAAATCCACAACCGCTACCTGGTCACCCAGGACGAAAAGGGCATGGTCGTCATCGACCAACACGCCCTGCACGAGCGCATCCTTTACGAGCAACTGCGGGCTCGGACCGAATCCAGGCCGCTGGAGACCCAATCCTTGCTCGTCCCCGAACCGGTCGATCTGCCACCTGCCGAAGCTGCCGCCGCTCTCGAGAACAAAGAAGTTCTGGCTCGGGTGGGCATCGAGATCGAACCGTTCGGCGGCGACACGGTGCTGATCACCAGCTACCCAGCCATGCTGGCCAATATGCGCCCCAGCGACGTTCTCCGCGCCGTCCTGGAACCCCTGTTGGCCGGTGGCAAGGACGTCAGCGCGCGGGACCTGTTCGATGAACTCCTGCACATGCTGGCCTGCAAAGCTGCGGTCAAGGCCGGAGACAAATTGTCGCCCGATGAGATCTCTGCCCTGTTGGAACAACGCTACCATTACCAGGACACGCATCACTGTCCCCACGGCCGCCCCACAGCCCTGTTCTTCAGCCGTCAGCAGCTCGACAAGATGTTCGGCCGAATCTGACGCCTTTCCCCAGAGCAGCCCGGCTGTCCCTGCCGGATCCCACTCCGCTCCATGCAGCGACTCTTCACCCGCCAAGCGGCATCGGCAAGTCCTCAGAGCGCATCGTGCTCACAAAGCGAACTCGCCTGGTAACGCACCGACCGTCTGTGGCGACAAGCGGTCGAGGGTTACCAGGCGAGCGGCGTAGGGCGAGGCGACGGTCGCAGGTTGCGATTGCAATTGGAATTAACGGCCGATGGTGGGCGGATCGTCGACGAAAAAGTCGCGAGGTCCACGCGTGGTGTAGTACGGGTAAGCGACTTGGGCAGCCCCCGGTGCTGCGACCGGCTGTGCAGGCCCACCATGGTGCCCCAAGTGCCGCTGGTAATCGGTCCCACCGCGCTGCCAACCCAGATTGCAAGGTCGGCAACCGAGGTTTCCATTGCAGCTATTGCACTGGCGGCGTTGCAGCAACTCGCAACCCGTGCTGCTCATCAAAATAAAGGCCAAAGCCAAACCGAACATCGCGCGTTTCATTTGCGTCATTCCTTTGTCGCAGACAACCAGGCTGCTGTGGGCAGCCGCAGGTTTTCCAGGGTCACTCTCGTCGCTCGGCGCGCTTGCGGGACGCATTGCCACGAGCCACAGTGGTGGGAATCGGACTGGTATGTCGCTTTCAATCGGGAAAACCGGCAGGATTGCTCCACGCCAAACGGCTGGACCCGCAAAACGCAGCCTATTTACCCCAGTTTGACACCCGCAATCGCAGACCCGCGGCTCCTTCCCGCCACGATGGCGCGCCCTCGCTGGCATCCCAGCCCAAACCGATGCCGCCACGCCTCGATCAGATGCGAGTCGAAAAGTCGGGTGGGCAAGAACAAAAGTACTTGCCATTGGCACGGAAATTGCCGAGAATAGAAGTACATGGCGCCGGCCTGTGGTGTCCTGGAACGCCAGCGTTTTCGACTGGCACTGGGGAAGCGGCCGACGCGACGTGCTCACCTCGTTGAACACAGCTTTCGGGGGCGAATTGGATTCGACCGGGTAGTTGGAGGTGAGGGTGGCGTGCCGTGGTTGATCAGCAGGCCACGTTAAAAGCTGATCAAACAAACTTAGTTGCAGATGCAAATCTCGCAATGGCAGCCTAAATAACGGTTGCCCTGGCTGAGGGGGTCCGCCGGAGACGCCCGAAAGCCAGTCGCCAATTCCGGATCGTTTCCCACCGCGCGAGGCACGTGGGAAACTAAACATTGCTCCTCGCTGGCTTGACAAGCAGCCTTGCTGATAGGCGGCTTGGCAAGTGAGATTTAAATCATCAGCTACGCACGTAGAGGCTCTCACCGAGATGCCGCGGGACGCGGGTTCGATTCCCGCCGCCTCCACTCGTCGGGTTACCGCAACCCGTCTCAAACCCAGCAAGGCCCGCCGGCAACCTCCGGCGGGCCTTGGTCGTTTTCGTACACGTATAGCGGGATTTGCGACGATTCGGCGTCGATCGCATCGGCCAAACCGTGACGCGGTAGGCGTCCAAACGGGCCCCAGATCGGCTAAAATCGTCTCAGAGTCTCAAAACGACGTGACGCGGTCCAAACGCGTCACGCGACGGAAGTGGTTGGGAGGCAGCGAGTTGTGGAAACGGCGTTATTTTCCGGTTTTGCGTCGGCTGCCAGTAGCTGTTGGCATCGCAACCACGTCACCCAGCCTGCGACCGCGTTCCATGCCACATCAAAACGCTTTTGAGTAACTC
>RFIQ01000615.1 GCA_003695565.1 Planctomycetota bacterium
GAGTACCATATTGTTCAGCCAATTCGACCAGCAATCCCTTCAACCGGTCCTTATTTGTGCGGAACAGTAGATTCCGCAGCCGACGTTCGATGCGTTTCCGTCTCGATCCCAACAACTTAGTGACTCCCAACGCAAGCTGTTTGGACTCATCCATCAGTCCCAGGATGACTTCATTGGGGATATACGTTACCACCGAGTCGACTACCGCCACAGCGCGTTCTTCCCGGTAGCCAGGTTCCACCAGGCCCAGCTCACCGAATATCTCGCCCGGCTCCACGAATCCCAGGATACTCTCGCGTGCATCTGGCGTCAGAGAGCAAATGCGGATGCGGCCTTCTGCCAACAAGTAAGTCCCCTCGGCTGCGTCGGACGGACGGTAAACCGACTGGCCTTTCTCAAATCGGCGAACCCGAGCTTTGTCTTCCAGGTTGCGGACCTGTTCGTCGCTCAGTAACTGAAAAAGAGAACAATTGCGAATGTGCCAGTAAGCTTGGGCCATGGTGATTCTTTCTCTGGTAAATGGTCTTGAAATGAAAAGAAGCGTATTTACTGATCCGCAGCTAACGGTCGATCGGAGCAAAGAAAGATCTCAACGACGGAATCATGGATTGTTGCACACAGTGCATCGAGATCCAGATCGTCGTCATCATATCCAAATGGCTCTTCCACATGTTCAGCAACCGTTTCCAAACCGATCATAAAGTATGCGGTGAGAATTGTCAGCGGAACAGTCCACATGCGAAAATCATGCACTATCCCCCAAGGTAGGGTGGCGAGAAAAACGCCCACGCACTGCCTTGCAAAGATTCGGTATGACTTGACGATTCGCGTCTTCAGGATCCTCTCGCAACCTCCTGTAATGTCCATCAATCGGGACAATTCGCGGTCGATGGCACGCAACTCATCCCCGGCGACCCGTCCCTCGCGGCGCGCTTGCCCCAACCAAGCATAGAGCTTCCGGGCCAGTTCCTGAGGAATATGTTTGGCTTCTCCAACCCCAGGCGGAGCATCCACCGGAAGAAGAGTACTGGGCTCACCTCGCAAATGGAATTTCAACGCCAAGGCGAAATTGGCGATTGTCTGTTGAATCTGAGTCGCTTCCCCGGGAGCAAGTTCCGTTAATTGAACTATTTTAATTGCAAGATTGCGAGAAGCATTCACTAAATTGCCCCAAAGTATGCGGGCTTCCCACCAACGGTTGTAAGCAGTATTGGTGCGAAACACCAGCAGCCACCCCAGAACGAGGGATAAGACTGCGTGGAACTGGGAAGGCGTGTTTAGGATCTCTGATCCGATGTAGTAGTCTTCCGCCACTGCCAGGGTGGCGTAGGCACCGAAGCCGATCGCCCACAGAAATACGTATCCTAGTGTACGACTGGAGACTACCGGGGAGAGTAGGTTGCCGACGGGCATTTCGATTCGATCTTTTTCTTGGCAGTCGGAAACTGCCGCCCTCCCCGCAATCGGGACGGACGCCTTGAGAGACCACAAAAGTATGAATAGTGGGCGCGGTGTCCGCCTACCAATCAGTTCGATTGCGACGTGAACCGCCCCGGAATGGTGCTGGGCGCGAGATGGCAGTCATTGTAGCCTTTCGAAAAGCCTGTTCCAGTCTGGAGCGATAGAACTAGGATTCTTTTCAGTGCGATTGTCCCTATACCAAAGTCGACTCCGCGTCGGGGCGGGTGCCAGGTTTTTCTTTCTGGCGCTTGGCTGCCAACACCAAGCCGGATGCAGTAACGTCTGCCGAGGTATCGTGAATGCCCAATGCCCTCGAAAATCGTCAGTCCAAAGGAGGGGGGAATGCAACCCCAGCACCTTGGGCTCCTTTCGGCATTGCGTCGTATCGCAGCTTTTGGGTGGCTGGCTTTATATCGAATCTTGGGACCTGGATGCATGAGACGGGAGCCCAGTGGTTGATGGCTTCCCTGGCTCCTCAACCGCATATGGTTGCCGCGGTGCGGACCTGCATGGCGGTTCCGTTTTTCTTTCTGGCTTTGCCCGCTGGAGTGTGGGCCGACAATACGGATCGCCGCATGTGGCTGCAGGCCACGCAGGTGCTGTTGTTTCTGACCGCGGCATCGATGGCTGTGTTGGCTGCCGCGGGATGGATGACGCCATCGATGCTATTGGCACTCACATCGATCATGGGGATTGCGATGGTGCTCAACCAGCCCGCCTGGCAGTCGCTCACGCCCGAGTTGGTACCTCCTGCCATGGTGCCGACTGCGGTTTCGGTTGGCAGTCTCTCGTTCAACCTGGCCCGCGCTCTGGGCCCAGCTCTGGCGGGGATTCTTATCGCGCAGTTCGATGTATGGGTCGCATTTGCGCTCAACGCGTTTTCGTTCCTGGTGGTCCTGCGGGCGGTGCGCGGGTGGCGCCTGGCCGCAGCACCACCGAAGAAGGTCCGGCCACGATTTTGGGCCGAGATGCGCGGCGGGCTGCAAGTGGTTCAGCGCGTAACCGAGGTGCGTCATGCCATTGCTCGCCTGTTCGTGTTCGCTCTGCCGGCCAGCGTGCTGTGGAGTCTGCTTGCCTTGGTGGCGAAACAGAAGCTGCATTTCGAGGAGCGAGGTTTTGGGCTGTGTCTGGCATTTCTCGGCAGTGGGGCCGTGATCGGAGCCTGGTTTATCAGCTACGTGCGAGCTCGCCTTTCCAGTGAATGCATCGTCCTGGTGGCACAAGTGACCTTCGGGCTGCTGTGCGTCGTCATCGGGCTGCAGGACACGCGCCAGGCTGTACTGCCAGCCCTGTTGGTGATGGGATGTTGTTGGATGGCCACCATGACCACGCTCAATGCTACCGCACAGGTGTTTTTACCCCGCGCTTTTCGGGCCAGGGGAATGGCCAGTTACTTGATGGCATTCTCTCTGGGAACATCACTGGGCTCAGCCCTGTGGGGTTGGTACGCTCGAGCGACTTCCGTAGACGCCGCATATTGGACGGCCGGCGCTGCCTTGATCGCAGCAGCCGCTGCAGCGCATCGTTTATCTTTGGGGGATCTGCGCAACCCGTCCCCCGGTGAAGCGGCGGTCGGTTAGGGGCTGGCGTGCTGGTTTGCAGCAGCACACGGAGCAACGCAGTACTTACAAGCAGATCAAACAAGCAGGTCAAAAAAAATGCATCTGGGACCCGTTGGCCATCCGCAATCCTGCAGCTCGACCGGAGCACACGTGCGCATCGACCGATGGTTGGCCCTCGGTCTGGGACTGAATGTCGCTCTGGTAATCGGCGAGGCCTTGTTCGGCTGGTGGGCCGGATCCATGGCCTTGATCGCCGATGCGGGGCACAACTTGAGCGACGTGCTGGGCCTGTTCATTTCCTGGTGGGCCATTCGCTTGAGCAGACTCAGCAGCCACGGCCGGTGGACTTACGGCAAGCGGGGATTCACCATGCTGGCCGACGCAGGCATTTCCCTGGCTGTCGTGTTGGGCGGCATTCTCGTGGCCTACACCGACTGGTACTGGGTGGACCCCGCGCTGAGCCTGGCGATCTCTGCCGCCTTGTTGTTGAGCACCTGGCGGCTTCTGAGCCGATCGACCACGATGATGCTGCAGGCCGCCCCCAGCGAGCGCGAAGTTGAAGAGATCCGCGCCGCGTTGCTCGATCAACCCGAAGTCGATGCCGTGCTCGATCTGCACGTCTGGAACGTTAGTACTACCGACCTCCTGTTGACCGCGCGCATCCGCGCCCCATCGCTTTCCTCGCTCGAACACGATGCCTTTCTGGAGCGTCTCCGGGAGCTGCTGAAGACGCGATTTGGCATCTGTCATGCCACGATCGAAGTGGTCCACCAAGACTCGGAGGGACATGCATGCGTGCTGGAGCAAACTGCAAATCAACCTCCTTGAGCCGCCGAAATCGGACCGTCCGTTCGATCCCGTGATGCTCTACCGCGTTGCAGTCGCCAGGGATGCACTAGGGAGCATTGGTCAGGTCGGTCAAGATCCCGGCCGTGCGGTCGATCGCTGGCAGAGGAATCGTATGCATGCCGTCGAACTCCAGGAACTCAACCTGGCAACCGGCCTCAACCAGCATGTCCCGTAGCCACAGTCCAGTCTGGAATGGCAAAATCGGATCCAGGCGCCCGTGGCTTTGCAGGATCGTGCTGCCTTGCAAACGACCTGCCAGGGGTTTCCACTCCCGCTCGCAAATCAGGCATCCCGAGTACAGGCATGCTGCGGCCGGCGGTCGTTCCAACCCTCGCAGTGCCGTATCGACCGTCAGCATGGCCCCCTGGCTGAATCCACCCAGCAGCAGGCGGGATTCGTCCACACCGGACAACTCCATCGCCGCCTGAACGGTCTCCACGAGGTGCTCCCGGGCCTCGTCAATTCCCTCGGGAAC
>RFIQ01000616.1 GCA_003695565.1 Planctomycetota bacterium
CTTCTTCATGAACCGGGCCACACCGGTAATCGTGCCTCCGGTGCCGACGCCGGCCACGATGGCATCGATATTGTGTCCGCTGTCCTCCCAGATTTCGGGCCCGGTGGTCGCCTCGTGGATGGCTGGGTTGGCAGGGTTTTCGAATTGTTGGGGCATGAAGGCATGCGGGTCGGCGGCCACCAATTCCTGAGCCTTGTTGATGGCCCCTTTCATGCCTTCCGCGGCCGGGGTCAAAACGAGATTTGCCCCCATTGCCCGCAGCAATGCCCGGCGTTCCACCGACATCGATTCGGGCATCGTCAAGGTCAGCTTGTACCCCTTGGCAGCGCAGACGAACGCCAAGGCGATGCCAGTGTTGCCGCTGGTCGGTTCGATGATGTGGGTCTCGGGAGTAATCCGTCCGTCCCGTTCACCGGCTTCGATCATCGCCGCCCCAATACGGTCTTTGACGCTGTTGAGAGGCTGGAAGAATTCGCACTTAGCGAAAATCGTGGCACCTCCCTCCGGGCCGATGCGGTTGATGCGAATCATGGGAGTTTCGCCGATCGCCTGCGCGGCATTCTCGTAACTCTTTCCTCGTGGCATCCTCAACGTCCTTTATGGCTGAATGAAACGGAAGCGGTGCGTGGTAGGGGACGGGCGGGCCCAGCGGCGCAACCCCTCTGCGGCACGCGATTGGAAATGCAATCAATCGGGCCTTATCATGCCGCAAAGGCGGTCCCTGTTTCAAGACCGCTTGGCCGGCATTTCATTCGGATTCCGCCGCCGGCACCTTCGCCGCAGGAGGGTTCCCATCACCGTCGCCATGATCGACGGTGATGGTTTCGGAATATGCCAGTTCGCCAGTGCGTCCGTGAAAATACTGCAAAATCACTTGGGGGTGGGGATACGCCACCCACCGCGTGCCACCCTGCCGGGGCGGCATATTGAACACGTTGTTGACCTGGACCACACAGTAGTACGGGTAACATCGGTCCAGCCGCGGGATGTCGGGCAGAATGTAGCTCGACCAGCGAATGTCGCAGCGTCGAGGCCCGGAATCGTACCAACCGGTCGCCGGTCGATCCCCTTCGTCCAAGGCGGGCACGTGGTTGACCGAATTGTGTGGCCCGCAGCAGAATTCCCACACTCGATCGGTGATCTTGATGGCGAAACTGTTGTGCAGATCGCCCGTCATCACCAGGACTGGCTTGCCCAACCCGTCCCAGAAATCGACCAGCATTTCGCGCTCGTCCAGAAATGCCACCCAGGATTCTTCCTTGTTCGCTGCATCGAACTCGAATCCTCCGGCTCCACTGTGCGGCACCATCATCGGTACGCTGGAGACGATGAAGAAGAAATCCGCAGTGCTGTCTCGCATGTTTTGCATCAACCAGTCGCGCTGATGCAACCCCAACATGGTCAGCCCCTTCTTGTCCGGGTGACGAACGTCGTGCATCTGGCGATGGCTGCGCGTGTCGAGCAAATAGATTTCACAATTCGCGATGCTGATTTTGCCGTAGTTGCGTCGACCGATCGAGTAGGACGATTCGCCGGTTGCCGCCGCGGGCATGTGCAACCGCAACGTGTGCCGGTCCACGACTTCGACAATATCGTACACGCGAGAATTCGGATCCCCGCTGTCATCATCGTAAACCATATCGTTCAAACCGGCGGTCGGCGTTCCCCAGTGAATGTGCAAGTTGGACATGGAATCCAGGGGAAGGGCAGTGAAGTCCGCTTGGGGATCAACCAACAGATCACTGCCAGCCTGCAACTGGGCTATGCCGAAATGAATCTGACCCGGGTAGGCCGTGGGGTTGGCCCAACCCAGGTAGTCGTACCAGGCTTGGGTTCCGATATCGCGAAAGACGGTGCGTCGATGGCGTCGCCCAGCCGATCCGGCACCCCAGATGTCGTTGACCAGTTCATGGTCGTCGAAGGTAAAGAAACTGGGGACCCGACGGTGCCATTGAGCCAAGGGTACGCCACGAGAAAGATACAGCCGGTAATTCTCCCACACACCGACAATCGTGGGCATGACTTGGACCACGCGCGGGGCGGATGCGTCGTCCAGTCGATTGGCGGCCAGCCAGGCGGCAGGCGGATAGTCGCGCAATTCTTCGTAAAGCCAGTCGCCGTTCATGATGTGGAAATCGACCTGGTCGGCGATCTCCCGATTCATCGTCTGATAGGTGGGCAAGGAATGGCCGATTCCGTGCATCGGGTTCTGGTTGGCGCACGATCCGATCTCGAATTTGAAATTGAACAACCCGCGAGGATTGTATTCGTCATTGCGGACCAGGTCTGCCGCGGGCCAGGTGCGAAACGTGCTGAGTTGGCCTTGTGGGTAGCCGTCGATAAACACTTGGTAGTAATACGTCGAACTCGGTTCCAACCCTTCCAGCACGACCCATCCGGTGCAATCATCGTCCCATCGCGTGGGCTCGCTGGTGACCGAACTGGTCAACTCGCCGGCGGAGCGGCCGTACCGAACCTCGAACCGTGACGGGATGGACGTCCGCGCCCAGACCCCCATCGATCGAGCCGCCGGACGCCCCAGAATGGGCCCATGGGTCATGGTTGGTGGATCGACCGCCACAACGATCGCCGAGGTCGCGGCCCAAAGCCAGGCGATCAAAATGAAATGCCCCCCATGCCCCAGCCATGACTGGAGATGCGCGACGGAAGGGAACTGACATCGGACACGAATTGCTGCGATCATCAATAGCTACCCCACTTGTTGATACTTCACCGCCGGCCGATCCGCCTTTAACAGGAATCCGGACACCTTAATGGCGTAGTGTTCATCGTAGGTCATACCGGCATGCAATGCTATCAGGCCCCAGCCAGTCGCATTTTCACAAGATTTCCCGCACAATGGGGAATAGAAGGCAGACGAGCGAGAGTCATTTACTGATAGACAAGGACAGGTGAGGCATTGGCTGAACGCAACGTGTCGCCCAACGACAATCCCGAGCAGGCTGCAATGGTCATCGACGATCCGGTCGCGGGCCACGAAACCGGTCCAGTGCTGGCCGACGATACGAGTGACGACAGCGTGGCGGGGGCGGTGGATATCGAGTCCTTGGTGGAACGTTACCATGCGCGGGTGTATCGATACGCCTATTGGTTGTGCGGGTGCGCTGCGGCAGCGGAAGACATCACTCAGGAAACATTCCTGCGCGCCATGAGGGGATTGCATGGATTGCGGGAGGAACGAGCGGCCGAGTCCTGGTTGCTGACGATCACGCGGCATGAATTCCTGCGTTGGAAGGGGAAGCAACGCATGGTAACCGTGGGTGACGGTTTGGAAACGGAAGACTCCACCGCAGACCCCGCGGCTGCCTTGGCCGATGCCGAGTGGGTCCGCACAGGTTTGAATCGATTGGGAGACGAGTTTCGGATCGTGATCTTGATGTATTATTTTGAAAATCTGTCGTATGCCGAGATCGCTGACCGGTTGGGGATTCCCATGGGGACAGTGATGAGTCGCCTGAATCGGGGCAAGCAGCACTTGAAGAACGCGCTGCTGACCGAGAGCAGACCATCCCCGCAGCAGGGAGATACACCAGACATGCCGACACGGAGGGAATTGCCATGAACGCATCGGATCTTCCCGACCCCGCCGACTGTTCGGATCGTCCCCGCGAACCATGGGAACGAGAATTGGAGCGTTGTTTGCACGGCATTCCTGTCCCGCCGGGAATACAGGACCGTCTGGTTGAACGCCTACGAGCCGCGCAAGTGGCCACCTCGCTGGACTCGAGCGACGTGACCCTAGCGGCCAACGCCGCGGGCGGCCCGGCGGCCCCGCAGCCGGCCATTGGTGGCAGGGTCGAAGATACCGCAGATTTAGCTGTGCAAACTGCCGTTGCATCGACCGCCGCAAACTCGTCCCGATCAACCTCTGAAAACTGGTCGCGACGTGCGACTGTGGGACTGGTTGCCGCCATCGCGGCTGCGGTATTGTTGGCCCTGGGCGGTTGGGTGGTGTGGCATCGTCCGGCGACGCCCGTTCAATTGGCCACGTATGCCATCCAGAACATTGAATCCGAAGCCGTCCTGCAGGGCCAGTGGCGAGTGGACCGCGGCGGGGGACCGCAGGAAACGCTCCGCCAGCTCGATACGCCGCTGGTTCTGATTGGTTACCAACCGCTGCCGCCTGGGCGTTTGGGCTGGCAAGCATACCTATGGAAATACTCCACCGAACGCGGCGACATCGTATACGTGGTAGAAATTCAAGGCGTACCCCCGGTGCCAGGGGCCGGGGAGCGGTTGAAGCCGGTTTCGTTGCCCAACCAGAGCTGGTCGGTGGCCGTCGCCGTGGTCGAAGACCGGGCCCTGGTTGTCTGCTCGTTGATGGACCTGCGGCGGTGGATCCAATCCGGCCAGGTCGCGTGACGGCCTGGACCGTACCCTGCAGTGATCAGGCGGTTTGTTCGCTCGCCACCCGTTCCATCTCTCACAGGCCTGCGCAGCACGCGTCCCGTCAGGGATCGCTGCGCTTGGTGAAACGAATTTGCATGATTTTCGCCGCCGGTCCATCTCCCTCGCCGGGCATGGTCAGCACCAGAACGCGTTCGGTCGGTGAAAGCTGAGTTATCTTGGTGACTTGTAGCAACGGTTTTCCATCGGGCATCTTGCCCTTCACCGTCCAGGTTACCGTTTGAGATTCCGCATCGTACTGTCCTGCCATCGTTGCGGCGTAGGGGCCATCATCGATGATCATGCCGACCAATTGCTTCTGATCCAGATCGTAGCCGACAATCGAGTGCACTCGAGTCGTTTGGGAGCCGACTTGCGAAACGAGATCCGACGCGATCCAGTACTCGCCGTACGGACGATTGGTTTCGACCCCTTTGAACTTGATCGATGCAGCCTCGGGCCCGCCCGGCCAGACCTCGAACTCGGCATCCCATACACCGGCATAGCCGCGTATCACCTGGAGCTCGACGGGCGGTTCACCGACCGCCGATTGTGCGATTGCCGATAAGGTCGCTACGAGCATCGCGGCCACTGCATACAGAGGATGCTTGATCATACGTTTGCCCTGTGTCGAACGAGAGAAGAACAATTATCGGGAGCGCATTGCCGTCCCAGTATAAGTGCCAGCCGAGCCGCGGTGCGACGCCATCAGGCGACCAGCCAAGGTGAAGCCTCATTGCAAAGCGGGCCAGTCGCGCGCCAGTGCCGCGTCGTAATCGGCTTTGGCGATGAAGAATTGCTCCAACGCTTCCACCTCTGCCACGGCAGCTTCGATGGCATATTGTTCGCGGAGAACAACAGCAAACAGGTCGCTTTGGCCCAGCTCGAATTTTCGCCTCTCGACGTCCGCCATGTACTCGGCCAATCGCCGCGACTCGCTCGCGCGGTCGATCTGGCGGAAGGCGGCTGACAGAGCGGTGAACGCCGATTGGACTTCCATTACGATTTTGTCTTCGGTGAATCGGCGTTTGGCTGAAACCTGCACCAGTTTGGCCCGCGCCATGCGTTGCTTTCCCAGCGCCTTGCGTCGCTCCCAGGGGACCTCGAAATAGAAGTTGGCTTCCAGTTCGAAGGGAGACTTATCCCGCTTGCTGCTGGTCGGCGTGCCCACGTCCTGCGAACCGACTACTTGGGCATCCAGAGTGGGCAGGGTGTCGTTCGTCGCCTCGGCCAGATCGACGGAGATCTGCTCTCGCACGTAATCGAGGAAGGCCAGCTCGGGTCGCTGTCGCATGGCGACCGCTACATCCTCCATCACATCGACTTGGGCTGGGTCGAAGGGCGATGGAAACCCGGCCAGGTGTTCCCGTCCCAGCACCAGCGGTTGGCCATCCGGAGTTCGTATGTACAGGGACAGCTTGAGCGCCGCCTGACGCAGTTTCCGCTCCAGATCGATCACCTTGGCTTCCCGCTGGGCGATCGACCGCAGGTTATCTTGCAGGACCGGTGGAGCGACGTCGCCCAACTCGACGCGACGTTCTAGTTGGCGGTTACGCTGCTGTGCCAGGCGAAGTGCCCGCTGGCCGATCTCGTACTTCTGTCCGGCAGCGATCCAATTCCAGTAAGCAACCGTGCCATCGCGGACGAACAGAATCAGGTCGGATTGGATCGCCGGATTGGCTTGCAAGCGTTGGAACCGCGCTCGCTGCAGCGCCGCGCGACGAGCATCGATATCCCGGTTTCTTGCCAACGGCACGGTCAGGCCGGCCTTGAATTCCCCGCCCTCGTTCGTTTGACGCTCCAGATACCATGGTTGGAAATCGCCGCGACCGATGCGGTAGCCGCTGAAGAACTCCCCGCCCGAGTAGATGGGCCGTACCATGCCGGCGCTGTGGCGGAAATTCTCATAGAACCCCAGCGCATAATTCTCCGACGCCGCCTTCAGTTTCGTATCGAATGCACCTCGCGCGGAAATCAGATTGCCCTCAGCGATTTCCGCCTGCTGATAGGTCGCTTGCACCAGGGGAAAGGCGGCATAAATCGACTCGACCACGTCGTCGATCGAGACGATTGTCGCGGAAGTCCCCGATTGTCCGTCGGGCGAGGGAAGCGGCCCGGCCCCGACTGAATCGCTGGCGCCGTCGGGCGATGGAAGAATTCCGCCCACTGGTCCCCGTTCCTCCGCTGGTCCCTTTTCCACCCCTGGTTCGTCGCCCGACAGGGGCACAGCCTCCGTCCCAGGCACAATTTCCACCTCGGGCCCCTCTTCCGTTCCTGCTGGCGGCTTGGGACCGGCTAGCGCCGGTGCCTGCGACTCTGGGATTTCAGAGATCTCTAAAGTCAGAGATTCGAGGGGCTGCCCGGTA
>RFIQ01000617.1 GCA_003695565.1 Planctomycetota bacterium
AGCCTATTGGGAGCAGCAGCGCAGCAAATTGCAGGCCGCTGGATTGGAGGGCTCGTTCACCTACCACGGCGCGGTGGACCGGCCGGCCAAGTTGCGGTTTCTCAGTCGCATCGATGTGCTCTGCGTGCCCACCACCTACCAGGAGCCGAAGGGATTGTTCGTGCTGGAGGGGCTGGCGGCCGGGGTGCCTTACGTGTTGCCGGCCCACGGCGCCTTCCCGGAGCTGCATGCACGCCTGGGAGGAGGCCGGCTGTTCCCGCCCGGCGATGTGCAGGCGGCCGCAGAGCAACTGCTGGACCTGCTGCGAAATCCTCAACTGGCCGATCAGTTGGGCGCCGCCGGACGACGTGCCGTATTGGAAAAGGCGACCATCGAGCACGAAGCGGGGGAGTTCATGGCGCACTTGAGCCGGTTGGGCGGAGGCGGGAATGACGCGGCTAGTGGTGCAGCAGGCGTCGACGGGGCGGTTCCACGTCGGTGACTCGACCGACGATCCCCTCGAGAATTCGCTGCTCCAGTTGCAGATCGCGACCGATCTCGAACCATCCTAAAGTGATCGGCAAGGAACGCACCTGAGGATCGCTCCGCACGACCGTCCCGTCGTGACGTTGCGCGGAGGCCCCCGCCGTAGCGAATTGGGATTGGTCTACATCCTCTTGTTCTTTGACCACGCGCACCTCAATCGAATAACCGTTCTGCTCCGGAATCACGCGGATCGTGGCCGTGCGACGGATCGACTGGATGGTGCTCTGCAACCGTTCGAATCCGGGAGTGGTATCCCGCCGCCATGGTTCGAAGCTCGTGCCGCTGACCTCTGGAAACGTCGTCAGGCGGCCCTCCAGCCAGGCGGACTGATCGCGGCGGACCGGTTGTTCGGATTGGATACGGAAATAGTCATCCACCGTATCGACCACCATCCGCCACAGGAAATCGGGATCGACCGGGCCGACCTGCGCTGGATTCGGTAGGGGAACGGGGATCGGCTGGCCGGCCTGCGGATATCCCCAGCCCATGCTGGTGCGCCAGCGCTGGCAACCGGCCACAATCATGAGAACCGCCAGCGCGCACAGCAACGCGGTGAAACGGCGCCAGCAGCGCGGTGCAGGGACGGTACGGATGGGATTGCGCATCGAAGACTGGCTAAGCAACGCGTTGTTCGGGTAGGTGACCGTCCAGAGCGAGGTCGGCGTTTTCCGCACGGGGAACCGACGACGCGTCGCGCTGTTCATTGCGCAGCTCGGCATCGGGGGCGTCGTGAGATGCAGGGGCGGGCAGCGTTGGGGATAGGGCGTCGATTCCCAACACTTCGAGCGCCAAATTGCGATAGTCTTCGGCTCCGTTGGAATTCGGCGCGTACTGGAATATCGACTGACCGAAGCTGGGGGCTTCGGCCAAGCGGATGTTGCGGCGAATTCTGGTCTGAAAGAACTTGGCTCCCGCCCACACACCCTGGTTGTTGGCTTGGGCATCGAGGAATTCGTCGACGTCCCGGGTGACTTCGGCCGCCAAACGCGTTCCCGACTCGTACATGCACAGCACGACACCGGACAACCGCAAACGTGGGTTCAAGCGTTTAGCGACGATTTGAATGGTTTTCAACAACTTGCTGAGCCCATGGAGGGCCAAAAAGTGGGGCTGTAAGGGAAGAAAGACTTCGTCGACTGCCGTCAGGGCGTTCAGCGTCAGGACGCCCAGCGACGGCGGGCAGTCGAGAATCAGAAAATCGAACTCGGCATCGTCCAAGGCCAGTTTGTCGCGCAGGATGACCTCGCGTCCAACTTCTCCAGCCAATTCCATTTCGGCGGCGGCCAGATCCAGGTTGGCTGGAACGACGCTCAGGTAATCGTTGATCGATATGCGTGCATCGGCAACCGATGCGTCTCCGCACAGGACGTCGTACACGCTCGTCTGCCCCCCGACCACGGACAGCCCCAAATGCAGCGAGGCATGGGCTTGGGGGTCCAAATCGATCACGCAGACCCGCTGCTGCTGCTCGGCCAAAGCGGCGGCGAGGTTGACGGCCGTGGTCGTTTTCCCCACGCCCCCTTTCTGGTTGATGACTGCCATTGAACGCATGCCAATTCACTCCTTTGCAAGTTCGGCCGCCGGTTGGCTCTGGTGCCTGGCGGCCGGGCGTACCGGAATTCCGTCTGGATCATCCTAGAGGATGCTCCCCTTTCGCTGCCAGAGCGTTTTGCTGTGCCCCAAAGCTCCCAGGTTTCCTAGTTTCCGGAGGTGGCTCACCAGAAGGGATGGCCTCAATCGAACCATCCGTGCAGAAACCATTGGCCGGTGCGCAAGTCGCGGTAGATCCAAAACCAATCGCCATGGCTGTCTACGATGCGATAGTACTCGCGGCGCTGGCCGGGTCCTCGCCACCATCCGCTTTCCAAACGCTCAGGTCCGATGGCTTCGACCACCGTCCGCCACCGTCCCTGATGGAAAAAGCGGTGCGGCGGTGCGGCTGTGGCGGGGCCCTCCCAAGCGACGCGGATCGGTTCGGGGGAGGGTAGCAAGTGGGTGGGGCGGCGCAAGGGGTCGGTGGACGAGGGCTCCGCCCGTTGGGCTGCCCACCGCGTGGAGAGTTTCTTGACCGTATCCTGCGGTTGACCGTCGTGGCGGCGGCCGGTGAGCGGCCGCATGCGAAATGCGGATTCCGGCTGGGCTTCGCGACGGGGCCTCGCCTGCAGGACCGACTTGCGTCCCAGTCGGCTGCTGAGGACGTCGATCAGCCGAGCGACCTCGTGGCGGTTGGCAGCCGCTTGTTGGTCGAACAACAGGGTTTGCTTCCAGCGCAGGGCAGCGGTCAAGGTCGCGTGCAATCCGATGCGCGTGACCGCGCGTGCCGACTGGCGCGCCAGGTGCGATTCCAATTGAGCAATGATCAGGTTTTGCAAGTGTTTGGTTTGATGGGTGGGGCGGAACAGGCCGATTTGCAGGAGCAGAGGCGAGGATTCCGCAAAATCGAGGCGACAGGTGATGCGTAGCGCTCCTTCACCGCGGGAATCCAACCGCCGCCCCAGGTCTTCCACCAACCGACAAACCGATTCTTCGACGATCGCCCGATCCTGTGTGGGGTACTCCAGCGCATGTTCCAAGCACCAGTCTGGACGCCCGCCGATGGTGACGATCGGTTCCTCCAACCTGCCGGTAGCCTGATCCAATCGCTGGAGAAACAGGGCTCCGAAACGGGTTGCCAGGCCGCTGCGGGGCAAGGCCAGAACCGATGCAATGGTGTGTAAACCAAGGCGTTGGAGCGCGGTCCACTGCTCCGCGGAGATGCGCAGGGCATGGCATGGCAGATGCATGACCGCCTCCGCATCATCGCCTGCGGCCACGATACCGAAGCGGCTGGGAGGAATTTGCGAGGTGTGCTCATGTGCTGCATCGGCCGCAATGTTTGCCTGGGTGGCATCTGCGGAATCGACCATGGAATTGTTGGCGGGCTCGCCCGTCGCTTCGGTCCCTGGAACAGCCCGCGGGCGGTCGCCCGATGGGGATTCCTGCGCGGGCGAACCGGCGGCGATACCGGCCGAAGGATGCGCGTGGGACGGTGTGACTGGTTCGAGTTCGCGGCTGCAGGCGGCCACTGCCCATGCTGCACCGACGGTCCCCGCAATGGCCATGCGGCCGTAGAAGCGTTGGCTTCGCAGCCACTGCCCCACTTGTCGCACCAACGCCGCTTCGCCACCGAACAGGGGACCGATGCCAGTCACGTCCAACAACAGGGCCTCGGGCCGGTGCAGCCCTCGTCCGGCCCACAGGCAGCGATCGAGTTGCTCCAGTCCGACGAGGGGACTGAATTGTTGCGCCAGTTCGGCCAGCTCGCACAGGCGGTCCAAATCCTCCTCGGGGTCGTACTCGCGGATCTCCACGTCGCCGGTCGCAGCCGCTTCGCTGACGCGCATCCCGGCGATGATTCCTTGCTGCCGGGCGGCCCGATTGCAGGCTGCCACCACCATTCCGCGGCGCGGATCGTGGTTCGAAAGAACCAAGGGACATTCATCCGGCAGCGGCGTCTCGGCCAATGTCCTTTGGACGGGCCAGTTCGGCAGCCAGATGCACAGCACCCGTTTGCTCATTGCCATTCCCCCGGTCTGTCGCCGACTGATCCGATGCAACAATTTGTCCACTCAATCCATCGATCTGCAGCGTGGCTACTGCTCCACTGCGCCCACCCCGATTCCGCAACAGATGCGCGCGGAGCCGGCGGCCACGGTGCATTCCCACGGCACCCCGGGCGGTCGGATCCGGCCGAATCAACCATTGCACCTCGGACCAGCTCGGGTGTCGTCGCACCTCGGCCGGTCGCACCAGCAACCCCAATCCGCCTCCCGTTTCTGCTGCCAGTTGCAACCGCCGCGCGGCGCGGCTGTCCAGCCCATCCACCTCCGCCACCACCGCCGAAACTGCAGCGGTCCGCAATGCTTGATCCAAGGCCCACACGGCATCCCGGTCGCTGTCTGGATAAACCCAAATGGTACGCTGCAAATCGATCTTGTGGGCCAGCAACTGCGGTGGATAGAGCCTCCGCCAGCGGTCGACGATGACCAGGTATCCGTCCCGGGCGGCTTGAGCAGAGGCGGCGGCAGCCAAGGCGAAGTAGGTCGCTCCGCATGCCCGACCGCTGCGGAGGTACTCGACCACACTTCCCGGTTCATACCCGTGCGATGCCAGTAAGCGATCCATGGCGGGACAACCGCTCGACACCACCCGACCCGCCTGACGTCGCCCCGCCGTTTCCAGATGCCGGACTTCGCGCGCCAGTTGGTGGATCAACCGCCGCTGTGCCTCCATGGATGCTGCCGATCCCGGTTGGCCCCCAGGATTGGCCGTTCTTGGTAATGATTGCCCCGTCACCCGACCTTCTCCGTACGGAAAGAGATTGTTCTGGCTTTGCGGTTCGCGTTTCCTGGTCCTCGTTCCCCCGGTTGCCGGACTCTGCTCGTTCGCTGCCGGTGGTAGTGTCCCGGCTACAGCGACTGCCGCGACCGGCCGGATGCTCATGCCGCCGAACTACCTATCTTACCAGCAATGCTAGCAATCTGCCCGTGTGAGGCTTTTCCGAGTATCGGCGCTGCAGGACCGCTGCCGCGAACTATCTGGAGTGAGATAGCTAAAGAATGGAACCGCGAACCCGCTTCCGAGCGCTGCCGGGAGATGGGGACCAGTATGCGGTGCCGGGGATCCACCTTTGGTCCCTCTTGGCCGGAAGAAAGCCGAATTACGTGCGGCTAACAGATGCGGGGCAGGGCTGCGCCGAGGGGTTCGTCCAAGGGGCGTTCGCCGCCGAGCAGACGGCGGATCGTGACCGGTGCCAACCCGTTCGGCTGAACCTCACCGATCCGCGCGGCCTCTGCCGTCTGAGCGAAGGATTGCAGGGTCTCCAACGCCTCTTCGACTGCTTGGGGAGCGACGGCGATGACCATCGTGCCTTCGTTGGCGACATGGAGCGGATCCAGGCCTAGCAATTCACAGGCTCCGCGCACCGGTGGTGAGATTGGAACAAGGGATTCTTCGATAGTGATGCGGCCCCCGCAGGCCTGCGCCCATTCGTGGAGCACCGCTGCGACTCCCCCGCGCGTCGCATCGCGCATGCATCGCAACCTCCCCCCCAGTCGCTCGACCAGCGCTGCCGCCGGTGCGTGCAGCGGTGCACAGTCACTGATCGGTGGTGGGTGCAGGTCCAATTCCTCCCGTGCACACAGGACGGCGATCCCGTGCCGACCGATGGGGCCGCTGACGATCACCACGTCGCCGGGGACCAGAGTGGTTGGTCCTCTCGGAACCGGTTCGATCCATCGCCCCACCCCGGTCGTGTTGATAAACAACCCGTCTGCGGCGCCGCGCGGGACGACCTTCGTATCTCCAGCAACGACCTGCACCTGGGCCTCGGCCGACGCGTCTGCGACGCTGTGCAACACTGCATCGAGCACCGACAGGTGCAACCCTTCCTCCAGGATCAGGGACAGAGTCAGGTACATCGGCCGCGCACCGCTGACGGCCAGGTCGTTGACCGTACCGTGGACGGCCAGCGATCCGATGTCGCCGCCTGGAAAAAACAACGGCGACACCACGAAGCTATCGGTGGAAACGGCCGGTCGTCCGCCGATGTCGGGCAAGCGGGCTGCGTCGTCCATGTGCCGCAGCAGTTCTGCCCCTGTCAACGCCGGCACAATGCGGTCGGCAATGAGCTGGCGCATCAATTTCCCACCTTCACCGTGCGCCAAGGTAATGCGGTCGCTGCTGCCGGAAACCGGGATGGGACAGCGGGCGTTGTACCCGTTCGGTGTGTGCTCTTCGGCCATATTCCTGGATTCCCTACATCAGAGTTGCTGTAGTCGACGTGCCGCCTGCAGGGGTTGGTCCCAGGCGCGGTGCCGACCGAACCTAACCGTTCCGCCGGTAGAGATAGAAAGCCGCGCAGGCTCCTTCAGAAGAGACCATCGGGGCACCCAGCGGCCTGTCCGGCGTGCATGCATTGCCAAAGGCGGGGCATGCAGGCGGTTTGATGCGCCCGGAAAGGATTTCTCCACTGAGGCACTGGCTGGCTTCGATGACCGGCAAGCTGTCGGTGCAGGAGAATCGCGCCTCGGCATCGAATTCCCGCCAGGCCTTGCGCAGTCGCAGGCCCCCCTGGCGGATCGTGCCGAAGCCGCGCCAGGGCCGGTCACAGATCTCATATACTTCCCGAACAATGGCTTGCGCAACCGGATTGCCTTCGCGTTGTACACCGCGGGAGTATTCGTTTTCCACCCGCGCTTCGCCCGCTTCCAATTGCCGCACGCAAGCAAGGATGCCGGCCAGCAAATCCAATGGTTCGAACCCGGCCACGACCACGGGAAGGCCGAATTGCCGAGCGAACGCTTCGTAGGAAGCATAACCCATCACGGCGCATACGTGACCTGCGGCCAAAAAGGCTTGGACGCGGCAATCGCTGGATTGGACCAGGGCCTCCATGGCCGGTTGCACGCGCACATGGGCGACCAACAGGCTGAAGTTGCCGATCCCATCGTGGGCCGCGCGCTGCACGGCCAAGGCGGTAGCCGGTGCGGTCGTTTCAAAGCCGACCGCAAGGAATACTACTTCCTTCTCCGGGTTGCGGCGGGCCAGTTCGACGGCATCCAAGGGAGAGTACACCGCGCGGACGCGGCCCCCACCAGCCCGGACATCCAGCAGAGATTGCTCGCTGCCGGGAACTCGGAGCATGTCACCGAAGCTGGTCAACATCACGTCGTCTCGCTTCGACAACGCTTGTGCGAGATCGATGGTTTCTGTCGGAGTGACACAAACGGGGCAGCCCGGACCATGGACCAACTCGATACACCCCTCCAAGGCTTCCTCGATCCCGTGCCGCAGCAAGCTGTGCGTCTGGCCTCCGCAGACTTCCATCAGGATCCAACGCTGCGTAGCGGTGCGTCGGATTTGTTGCAACAGCCTCCGGGCTCCTTGGGGATCGCGGTACTCGTCCAGGTATTTCATGGTTCAATCGTCCCTCCACCCATCATCGTCCCCAAGTGCTTCAAGTTGTTCGAAAATCCGCCGCGCCTCGACCGGGTCGACACGGCTGATGGCGATTCCCGCGTGGACGATCACATAGTCTCCCTCTTTCGCTTCGGGGACGCAGGCCATGTGGCACACGCGCCGCACGCCATCGAACTCGACTTCTGCTGCCGCCAATGTGCCGTCGCGATGGACCCAGCGGACGATCTTACCAGGGATTCCCAAACACATCGGTTCCTCCTGCCGGATGGCTCACGTGCGTGCCCACGATCAATTGTCCGACTGCCAAGCCTCCATCGTTTACGGGAATCGAGCCGGGCAATCCCAATGGCTGGTTGGTGCTGGCGAATTGTTCGGCCAGGAGTTCCACCAGCAGGCGATTTTGAAAAACACCGCCACTGAGTACGACCGGCTGGGCCGGGAAGTGGCGGCAGAACTGCGCGACAGCAACGGCCAGACTCTGATGGAAGAGTCGAGCCAGGCGAGCGGGGTCGGCACCGTCCCGGCGCAGCTCCCATAGACGCCGCACAATGGGCCTCCAGTCCAAATAGGCCCCTTGCCCCTGGCCAGGTTCTCCAGGGCCGCAGGGGATCGGAATGGGTGGTTCAGTCCCTGCAGCGGCTCCCCGCGCTGCCGACTCCAACATCATGGCCGGTTGGCCCTCGAAATCGGATTGCTCGATCCCTAGTAGCAAACAAGCGATGCCGTCGAACAAGCGGCCAACGCTGGTAGTCAACATGGTGCACCGGGGATTTTCCAGCACCTGCATCAATGCCTCGGGGTTGCCGCGTTCGAAACGCAGTTGCCGCGCTGCCCGCGAGCCAACTGCCGCCCGCACCAATGCGGTGGCAACCCGCCAGGGCTCGCGCACCGCCCGTTCGCCGCCGGCCAATCGAAACGGCCGCATGCAACCGACTCGCTGGAACCGATCAACCGTGGCCAGCATGAATTCGCCTCCCCAAATCGTCCCGTCCATCCCGTACCCGGTCCCGTCGAATGCAACTCCCAGCACCTGACGATCCAACCATCCGTGTTCGAGCATGCCGGCTACGACGTGCGCGTGGTGGTGTTGCACACGAAGAACCTGCATTCCATTTTGTTCGGCCCAATGCGTAGAAAAGAAATCGGGATGCAGATCCGCGACCGCAGTACGCGGGGCCATTCCGTACAGGTCCGTCAACGCAGCGAACTGTTCAATAAATCGACGGCGCGCTGCCAGGGTCTCCAGATCTCCCACGTGCGGTCCCAACACGGATTGCGTGCCATTGCATAAGGCCAGCGCGGCTTTCTGATGCCCTCCCAAGGCCACCAGGGGGCGCCCGGTTGCGAGAGGCAACGGCAGAGGGGCCAACCCTCGAGCCAGCCGGATGGTGGCCGTCCGCCCGGCCATGCACCGCACGACGCTGTCATCGATCGGGCGGACGATGGGGCGGTTGTGGTGCAGAAAGACATCCGCGACACTCCCCAACTGTTGCTCGGCGTCGGTGGGGTCCACCACCAACGGATCACCCTCCGCATTGCAGCTGGTGCAAACCACTGCACGACGCAGGTGCTCCAGCAACAGGGCATGCAGCGGAGTGGTCGGCAACAGGATCCCTACCGTATCCAGGCCTTCGCTCACACCAGGCGCCAGATAGGAATTCGATCGAGCTTGCAAGATAACAATCGGACCAGCCGGGTGCTCCAACATGTGTCGCTCTGGGGAGCTAATGCAAGCCAGTTCATCCGCCTCGTCAAGCGAGCGAACCATCACGGCCAGAGGTTTTGCCGCACGCCCTTTTCGCTCGCGGAGGCGTTGGACGGCGGATGCTGAGGTAGCATCTACCAGCAACTGATAACCTCCCAACCCGCGCAGAGCGACGATGCGGCCGGAAAGAATCGCCCGGGCGGCCGCCGCGATCGCTTGTTCGTTGCCAGCCAATCGCCGCCCTGTGAAGTCTGTCATCCACAACGCAGGCCCACACTCTGGGCAAGCATTGGTTTGCGCGTGAAACCGGCGGTCCGCAGGGGAAGCGTATTCCTGCTGACACCATTCGCACATGGCGAATGTGTGCATCGATGTGTTCTTTCGCTCGTACGGCATGCGATGCATGATCGAGTATCTCGGCCCGCAATCGGTGCAACCGGTAAACGCGTACTCTCGCCGCCGATCCCCTACCCGCGCGATGTCGGCTCGGCATGCTGCACAAACGGAAATGTCTGGAGGGACGTGCGCCGTCAGCAGGCGGCTGGGATCGGATTCGACCCCGCGGTCCACCGCTTCAGCCCCGCTGCCACACGTCCGCGTTGGTGTCCACGGTGCGCGGTCCGAGGTGCTGTTCCTCCGGTCAGCCGACGATCGGATCTCAAACGCTTCAAACCCTCGCGGGATAACCGTTGAAGTGCGAAACGAGGCTACTTCGGCCGATACGGGCAGGCATGAGGGCAATGCGTGCTCGAATGCCGCCACTGCGTCGGGGGCGCCCTCGATCCAAATCTCGACTCCCTCTTGGGTGTTCGTGATGTACCCACCCAGCCCGTGTTGGCCTGCCAGGCGCGCTACCGTTGGCCGCACTCCGATCCCTTGCACCCGACCGGTGAGGATCGCCCGTACGGCGACGTGAGAAGCGATGGCGTGAGGGTTGCTGCTCATTGTTGGCTGGCCAACCTGCGTTCGCGTTCCGTTACCAGGTACTCGCACCAGTGGTCGATGCCTTGCCCGCCGAGAGCCGCGACCTGAAGACAGCGCAACGCGGGCTGAATTCGTCGGGCATCCGCCTCGACTGCGTCGACCGAGAATGGCACGTGGGGTAACAAATCGAGCTTGGTGACGACCATCGCCTGACTTGTGCGGAACATCTTGGGGTACTTGCCCGGTTTATCATCACCCTCGGTGACGCTAACCAGGACCACGCGCAAGTGTTCTGCCAGGTCGTGAGAGGCGGGGCAGACCAGGTTCCCCACGTTTTCGATAAACAGGAAATCGACCGGCGGATCCCCTAACGCTTCCAAGCCGCGGCGGACGAGCGGCAGCTCCAGATGGCACGCGCCACCGGTCGTGAGCTGCGCGGTGGGGACCAGCCGACGTAGCCGCTGGGCGTCGCGGTCTGTCTCCAAATCTCCAACCAAAACCGCCATCGTATAACGGCCCGCCCAGGCGCGGGCAGTCGCTTCCAACAATGTGGTTTTGCCAGTCCCCGGCGATGAAAGGAGATTCACTGCCAAGGTACCTCGGGCAGCCAAACGGCGTCGTTCCGCTTCGGCATCCGCCTTGGCTTTCGCATGCACGTCACGACGGACGACGATGGTTTGATGGATGACCGTCATCAGGTAGTTTCCTCTTTGGCAACATGTTCCAGTTCCAGTCCCACGCTAATCAGTTGCAGCGAGTCCCCACAGATCACCTGCACTTGTCCTGCGCACTCGGGACACAGGAACTCAAAACCCACGACTTCGAACTCGGTGTGGCAGTCGAGGCACCGGGCAAGCAAGCCGACTTCGTCGATGATGAAAGCCGCTGTGGCGCATGGCGTACCCAGCGCCATTTCCTCGAATGCGGTAGCGAGCTGCACCGGCTCCACCCCGGAGAGTGGACCGACTTCCACACGCACTTCACTCACCTTCTGAGCCCGATGTTGCACCCGAATCGCGTCGACTTGGGCCAACAGGGCTTTCATCAGTGATCGTTCGTGCATGGCGTTACCTCGTGCAAACTCTCAACGATCGCGTCGACCAAATAAGGCAGTGCGTCGCGCACGGCGGCGGATAGATCATCCCCCAATTGCTGCTCGCCCGATTGTATGCCCCATACCTCGACACGGGGCGGTAATCGGCCGAGGCGATGAGCCAGGTCGAGGACTGCCGCAAGCGGCATGTCATGGGATCCGGCCCACTTGCCGATCGCCATTGCCCGATGCGGCCACCTCCAACAGCGAAACTCACCCGGGCGATTCAACCCTAAACACGCATCAACGATGATCAGTCGACCGACCCCATCGATCCAATCCAGCAACTCGGAGGCCGAGTTCGCTTTGCGGAGCACCGGATCGTTGGGGGGGAAACGCTGAGCGAGGGCATCGGTGGCCAGCCAACCGGCCTGGTCATCGCCGTGCGGGCTGCCGAGTCCAACAACGAGTGTTTGCCGAAATTTCATGGTCGTTCGATCTGGACGCGCAGGAAGTGGGTCGAGCAACTGATGCAGGGATCGTAGCATCGCACGAGGTTTTCGCAGGAACGCGCCACGGCATCGTCGTCGTCCTGCAAGGCCACGGGCACCCAGCCTCTCAAATCCGTTTCTATCTGCGCTTGGTTCTGCGAAGTGGGAGGCACGATTTTCGCCAGGCGAATTTTCCCGTCGGCAGTGACGTCGTAGCGGTGGTACAACAGCCCGCGCGGCGCTTCGGTTGCCGCGCATCCACGGCCGTCGCGATAGTCGTAAGCGACCCGGGCATGGGCCGGACGCTGGTAGTCCCGCAAAATGGTCAACGCCTCTTCGAACGCATGCACCACTTCCAACGCTCGCGCCACGATGCTTTGAAAAGGGTTGCGCGATGGCCATGCAATGCCGACTTCAACCGCCAGACGCCGAGCCGTCGGGGAGAGTTGGTCGACATTCAAACCCACGCGCGCCAGGGGGCCGACCAGATAGGGCGTCTGGGCATGACGGCGGACTGCGTGCAGGGCGGTCGAGTGCGGTACCTGCCTTTCTTCGAACTCGTTTTCAAATGATCCCACGGCCAGCGATTCGCCATCGCTCGTAGCGATGCAGCCTTCGTTCATCGGGTACTCCTCTGGGTGCGCCAGAGAGACCAGTTGATAGTCCCGACAAAAATCCGGAAATTCGAATCCGGCCACCCAGCGAGCTGTCTCGACGGCGGCTTGCAAACCCCACTCGAAATCGGGCACTAGTCGTTGCAGATCTTCGGCTCGTGGCAAGCGGAAAAAACCACCGACGGCTACATTGATGGGATGAATCGCTCGACCGCCCATCACTTCCAGCAACTGATTCCCGTGCTTCTTCATGCGCAATCCCCGGTTGACCTCATCCGGGTATCGCTCTGCCATCGCCAATCCGCTTTCAAATCCGAGGAAATCGGGCGCATTCAACAAGTACATGTGCAGCGTGTGGCTTTCGATCCATTCGCCGCAGTACAGCAATCGCCGCAGTTGGCGGATTGCGGGGGGCACGGTGACGCCGAGCGCGGATTCCAGCGCATGGACGCTGCTCATCTGATAGGCGACTGGGCAGATGCCGCAGATCCGCGCGGTAATATCGGGCACGTCCTCCAGCGGGCGGCCGCGCAACAAGGCTTCGAACAGCCGGGGTGGTTCGTAGATCTCCAGGCAGACCTCCTCGACATCCTGCGGGCCCAGTTTGATGTACAGTCCGCCTTCGCCCTCGACGCGCGTGAGCGCCTGAACTTTGATTCTTCGCCCGCTCATCCTTCTCGCTCCTCGATCGATTCCAATCGGTCGCTTTCAGCCCGGAATTCTGGGGAATAGCCATTGAAGCCTCGCAACCGATACACGACCTTCTCTCGCGCTTCTCCTTTTGCAATGAGGTGCGTCGTAAGGCTGGCCAAATTCGCTTGCACGGCCGGCCCATAGCAACCATAGCAGCCGCGGTCGTATGCCGGGCAAATCGCTCCGCAGCCAGCTTGAGTGACCGGGCCCAGGCACGGGGTACCCGCAGCGACCATCACGCACACCGTTCCGCGACGCTTGCAATCCAAGCATATGCTGTGCGTTGGCGTTCGCGGCCGACGCCCCGCCAACAACGATTGCAGCACTTCGATCAGTTGCTGCTGATTGATCGGGCACCCCCGCAGCTCGAAATCTACCCGCACATGATCGGCAATGGCCGTGGAAGTAGCCAAGGTCGAAATGTATTCCGGCCTGGCGTACACGGCGCGTAAGAACTCGTCCGTATCGGACCAATTGCGCAATGCCTGGATGCCCCCTGCCGTGGCGCAGGCGCCGATCGTAACCAAGAACTTCGCGTCGCGGCGGATCTGCTGAATCCGCTCGGCGTCGGCCGGCGTGGTGATCGAACCTTCGACCAGCGCAATATCATATGGTCCAGGTTCGATGCGGCTGGAGGCTTCCAGGAAATAGGCGATTCGCACCGCTCCGGCTAGCTGCAGAAGTTGATCCTCGGCATCGAGCAGGGCCAATTGGCAACCATCGCACGATGCGAATTTGAACACACCAAGCCTCGGTCGCTCACTCATTCATAGCCTTTCCACATCGATCCATCGAGCGATTCGATCATAGCGAAATACGGGGCCATCCTTGCACACGAACTCAGGTCCCCATTGGCAGTGACCGCACAGTCCGACGGCGCACTGCATGTTTCGCTCCATCGAAATCCAGATTCGTTCGGGTGGGATGCCGCGATGTTGAGCCGTGACCGCGGTGAACTTCATCATGACTTCGGGGCCGCAGCACAGCAGCACCGAGTTGGTCGGGTCGAAGGACCGCAATCTTTCCAGCAGCAGCGTTACCACCCCTACATTGCCCGTCCAGTCCGGTGTCGATTGGTCGACGGTGGTCTGCACCACCAGCCCACGCTCCTCCCACTGTGCAAATTCCGACCGATACAGCAGTGTGCCGGGCGAGCGGGCGCCGAGCAGTAAATTCAATCGTCCATAACAGCGCCGCTCGCGTAGCAGCGTATAGATCGCAGGTCGCAAAGGCGCCAACCCGATACCGCCAGCCACGATGATCACATCTCGACCGATGCAGTCCGCCATCGGCCAGGCGGTGCCAAACGGGCCGCGCAAACCCAATGTATCTCCCGGTTGCAATTTGCCCAAGGTTCGCGTGACGTTACCCGCCGTGCGAACCGTGTGACGGCAACTGCTGGCACTGCGAGCGGGATCATCACTGACCGAGATAGCGATTTCTCCCGCCCCGGGCAGATACAGCATGTTGAACTGCCCTGGTGAGAATCGGTAGGTACCGTCGGCCGCCGCATTGTCGAACGCCAGATCGTAGGTTGATACTCCATCGATTTCCTGTTGGATCGAGCGGATGGATACCGCGTGGGCTTGCCACGGGTTGGGCACCTGTTGGCTCGATGAAGGCGTTGTGCTGGCCGGAATGCTCATGACGTCGGCTCCCGAATCGCTGCGACCTCTTCGGTCAGATCGATTCCCACTGGACACCAAGCGATGCACCGTCCACAACCGACGCATCCGGAGGAACCGAATTGATCGATCCAGGAGGCGAGCTTATGGGTCAGCCATTGACGATACCGGGAACGCGTAGTATCGCGAATGACACCGCCGTTCATGTAACTGAAGTCGAAGTTGAAACACGAATCCCACTGCCGCTGACGCTCGACGTGCTGGCCGCTCAAGTCGCTGACTTCTTGCACTGAACTGCAAAAACAGGTCGGGCATACCATGGTGCAGTTGGCACAAGACAGGCACCGCTGGGCCACGTCATCCCACCGCGGATGGTCGAGGTTGGCAAACAACACATCGCGGATGTTGGTCGTATCGAGGCGCCGTTCGACTTGTTCCGCTGCGCGCTGCGTGACGGCCGCCGCCTGTCGAAGTTCCTCCACGGTGGCGGGACGACTCTTCAGCTCACTCAGTATCTCCTCGCCATCGCGCGTGGCCGCTGCGATCACGAATCCGTCGGTTAACTCGGTCAATGCCAGGTCGAAACCGCTCGTACACTGAGGACCGGTCCCCATTGATGTGCAAAAGCAAGTTGGCGCAGCCTGAGAACAATTCACGGCGATGATCAGGGCTCCAGATCGCCGCTGATGGTAAGCCGGGTCGACGTACGGTCCAGCCATAAAAACGCGGTCTTGCACGCGCATGGCTGCTAACTCGCATGCGCGAACACCAAGAAACGCGTATTTTGGCGGATCATCTTCCGGCGTCTGAAACGTCCACCCCGAGGCCGTCTTATCCGCTGTCGCCACGGTCATCGCCGGGGGAAACAGGAAGTGTTTCCAACTGTGCGGTCCCACCACGTATCCGAACAATGCGTTATCGTCGCGGCGCTCCAAACGGTACTCACCTGCCCCCTGCCGATCGGTCCAGCCCTGAGGAAGATCCTGCAGGCTGCGGACCTGGTCGTACACGATCGCATGTTGGTCGATGGTCGGCCCGATCACCGTGTAACCCTTCCCTTGCAACACCTCGAAGATGCTTGCAAACGCTTCGGTTGCGACGAAGTGCGATTGTTGAGGATTTCCGTCGCTGTCGGGCAACCGCTTGCTCACGGCAGCATTCTCATTGGGCATGGTTGGTCCCCGGTGCAGAATCGGCGAACAGGTCGAGCAACTGCAGGCGTGTGGCGACCAATCGGCGGGCCAAGGCGGCCGCCATTTCGCGCATCACGTGGTACCCGAATTCGTGGTCGGCCTCGCACAACTCTCGCATGTGAGGAGCTGGCAGCGCGATGAGCTGCGACTCTGCTATGGCGATCGCTGTGGCGGTCATCCGACCTTCGCCCACCAATGCGGACCAGGCCAGCATCTCACCAGGTCCCAAGGTCAAGATGCGGACTGCCCCACGTCCCGGGACGTTCATTTCCAAGGCGATGCGTCCGGTATGGATCAGATACAGCGTTTCGTTGAGGGAGCCCTCGCGAAAGATCACCGTACCCGCGTGCATTTCGACCATCTTTGCTGTTTGCGCCAACCGGTGCAACACTTGGTCGGGAAAGTTCGCCGAGAATTGAAGCTGCTCCAGTAAATACCTGGTTTCCGCAACACTCACCACGTGGCTCGTCTCCTGCGTACGATGTCGTTTTCTTCCCGTGTGATTACACGGATGCTGCTTGCATTGCGTTGTTCGATGTCTTCGATTGGTCCGCCCAACGTCCGTCTCTCACACCGACCGGCAGGCCGAACCAGCGATTCCGCCACCAATGTCAAACAACGGCAGCGATTCTTTCAACGGTCAACTGTCGCGCGGCGTTCGTCCCAGTCGTTGTTCCACTTCCAGAACCAACTGGGTCGTCTTCACCACTGTGTCCGGGTTGAGGCTCATCGAGTCGATACCGATCTCCACTAGGAATTCTGCCATTTCCGGATAGTCGGATGGCGCCTGGCCGCAAAGCCCGCTATGGCGCCGGTTGCGGCGGCACCCTTCGACTGCCAAGCGAATCATTTGTCGAACCCCCGGATCCCGTTCATCGAAATCGAATGCCACGATCTCGGAGTCTCGATCGACTCCCAAGGTGAGCTGCGTCAGGTCGTTCGACCCGATGGAGAAGCCATCGAACCGTTTGGCGAATTCATCGATGAGTATGACGTTGTTCGGAATCTCGCACATGACGTAGATTTCCAATCCGTTATCCCCGCGGCGCAGCCCGTGTTCTTCCATCACGCCCAGCACTTCGTCGGCTTCGGGAATCCGGCGACAGAAGGGAATCATCAGTCGCAAGTTTACCAGTCCCATTTGATCGCGAACCCGCTTCATGGCGGCACATTCCAAAGCGAAGCCATCGGCGTATGCAGGGTGCGCGTACCGCGACGCGCCGCGAAAGCCGATCATCGGGTTGGCTTCCTCGGGCTCGAACCACCGCCCGCCCAGCAGGGCAGCGTATTCATTGGACTTGAAGTCCGACATGCGCACGATGACGGGCTTGGGATAAAAAGCCGCAGCGATGGTCCCCACTCCTTCGCTCAATCGTTCGACGAAGAAATCCGCGGGTCGGGGGTAGTTCCTGGTCAGTCGCAGAATCGCCTCACGCTCGCCTTTGTCATGCACGCGTTCGGGATACAGCAACGCCATCGGATGCGCCTTGATGTACTCGTTGATGATGAATTCCATCCGCGCCAACCCAACTCCATCGTTGGGGATGAAGCTGGTCTTGAATGCCATGTCCGGATTTCCCAAATTGATCATGATGGCGGTCGCCGGGCGCGGCATCGAGGACAGGTCGACTTCGATCACATCGAAAGGCACTTCGCCTTCGTAAACATAGCCGGTGTCGCCTTCGGCACAGGAGACGGTAACGGTTTCGCCGTCAGGGATACGCCCCGTTGCATCGCCAGCACCGACGACAGCCGGGATGCCCAATTCTCGAGCCACGATGGCGGCATGGCATGTGCGGCCGCCCCGGTTGGTGACGATTCCGGCGGCGGTCTTCATCACTGGCTCCCAATCGGGCGTCGTCGTGTCAGCAACCAATACTTCGCCGGGGCGGAATTTCGTAAGGTGCGCAACGTCGGGAATGATGTGCGCTTTTCCAGCCGCGATTTTCTCTCCGACGGCTCGGCCGGTTACCAGTATCTTGGTTGGCTTGCCCTTCAGGCGATATTGTTGCAGGACCGCGGCCGATTTTTGCGAGGCGACGGTTTCTGGACGTGCTTGCACCAAGTACAATTCGCCCTCCACTCCGTCCTTGGCCCACTCCATGTCCATCGGGCGGTCTTGCCCAGCCTTCGCACTGTAGTGCTTCTCTACTTTAATGGCGTACTCGGCGAGCTTCAGCACGTCCTCATCGCTGATGCAAAATCGCGATCTCTCTTCGGGGGAAGTTGGAACGTTCCGCGTCGTTTCTCGTGTGCGGCCGGTAGCGTAGATCATCTTAATCTTTTTGCTGCCCAGTTTTCGCCGTAACACCGCGCGGTAGCCTTGTTCCAACGTTGGCTTGTGGACGTAGAATTCGTCCGGGTCGACCGCGCCTTGCACCACGTTTTCGCCCAAGCCGTATGCTCCCGTGATGAATACAACGTCGCGGAAGCCCGTTTCGGTGTCCAATGAGAACATGACGCCGGATGCAGCCAAGTCGGAACGGACCATCTTCATGACGCCGATAGATAAACCGACTTTGAAGTGGTCGAAGCCCTTATCGATGCGGTAGTGGATGGCTCGGTCGGTAAACAGGCTGGCAAAACAACGTTGGCATGCGTCCAGATATTCGGGCTCGCCACGAACGTTTAGATAGGTCTCCTGTTGGCCCGCGAAACTGGCCGTAGGCAAATCCTCTGCGGTAGCGGAACTGCGGATGGCCAAGCTGATGTCCTCGCCGCATCGGCGTCTCAGTTCATGGTATGCTTCGAGCATCTCGATGCGCAAGTCGTCGGGCAAAGGAGCCGAATAAACCAGCGACCGAGCACGCGCCGCGCGGAGGGCTAAGTCTTCGACATCGTTGGGATCGAGATCATCCAGCAAGGCATGCAGGTCGTCCCACAGCCCGGCGTTCGAGATCACGTAGCGGTAGGCCTCTGCCGTGATGGCGTAACCATTCGGGACCTGGATGCCCTGCGGAACCAACTCCCGATACATCTCACCCAGCGAGGCGTTCTTGCCACCCACCAACGGTACATCGTCGATCGTCAATTCTTCGAAAAAACGAATGTAGCGAAACGAATGTGACATCGATGGGTCTCCTGGAGGGGCGCCAGCGTCACAGCGACGGGCTGCAACGCGCGAGCGCAACGTTGGAAGAGAATTCATGGCGGGGTGATATCGGGATGTGTGCAGTGAACTCGTCATTGGACTGCAACTCTCGTGCCTCTTTACGTCGAAATGGCCAGTTGGCCGGTTGAGATAGGAATCAGCGACATAGGCCGTGCGAATATGCACGCTGATCGCGGAAATCGCTGGTGGTACGCGTATTGCACGTCGGGAAGAGATCTCTGCGCGCCCGGGTGTCTTGATTACCTCATAGAAGTTTCCGAAAGAGGCTTAAAAAAAATGAGCCGGAAATGCGCCACTCTGGACGGAAATGAAGCTGCTGCGCGAATCGCTCATGCTACGAATGAAGTGATTGCGATTTACCCGATCACGCCGGCCTCTCCCATGGGGGAGTTGGCCGATGCGTGGTCGGCGGCGGGCCGCAAAAACATCTTTGGCACCGTGCCGGAAGTGATCGAGATGCAAAGCGAGGGAGGGGCAGCTGGGGCGGTGCACGGCGCCCTGCAAGCCGGCGCCTTGACGACAACGTTTACAGCCTCGCAAGGGCTGTTGTTGATGATCCCCAATATGTTCAAGATCGCCGGAGAGCTGACGCCTACCGTCTTCCATATCGCTGCTCGAAGCATTGCCACCCACGCTTTGTCCATCTTCGGAGATCACAGCGACGTCATGTCGGCCAGATCGACCGGGTGGGCCATGTTGGCGTCCAGTAGTGTGCAGGAGGTGCACGACCTGGCCTTGATCGCGCAAGCTGCCACGTTGCACATACGGATCCCGGTGTTGCACTTTTTCGACGGTTTTCGCACATCGCATGAAATCAACAAGATCGAGCTACTGGAGGAGGACGATGTGCGAGCCCTGATCGATTTGGATCGGGTCGGCGAACACCGGGCGCGGGCTTTGGATCCGGAGCGTCCCGTACTGCGTGGTTCAGCACAGAATCCGGACGTCTTCTTTCAGGCCCGGGAGGCGGTTAACCGCTTCTATGCCCAGGCCCCGCAAATCATCCAGCGCACCATGGATCGCTTTGCCCAGCGCACCGGCCGGCAGTATCACTTGTTCGATTACGTTGGACCGCCGGATGCCGAACGAGTTGTGGTGATGATGGGATCGGGCTGCGGTGCTGCGGAAGAGACGGTGGAGGCGTTGACTGCACAGGGCGAAAAGGTTGGGCTGGTTAAAGTCCGCTGTTACCGTCCATTCGATACGGCTGCGTTGGTTGCCTCGCTCCCCTCAAGTACCAAACGTATCGCGGTGCTCGATCGCACCAAAGAACCGGGCGGGGTCGGCGAACCGCTCTATCAAGACGTGGTAACGGGGGTGGTCGAGCAGTGGCAGGCGACCAACCCGAGAACACCGCTGCCCCAAGTCATCGGCGGCCGCTATGGTCTGTCTTCGAAGGAATTCACGCCGGGAATGGCCAAGGCCGTGTGGGATCAACTGAAGGCAGAGAACCCGCGTCGCGAATTCACCGTCGGGATCATCGACGATGTGACCCGCTTGAGCTTGAAGTGGGACGCCGCATTCTCTACTGAAGCCGATGATGTGACGCGCGCTGTGTTCTACGGGCTGGGCAGTGACGGAACGGTGAGCGCCAACAAGAGTTCGGTGAAGATCATCGGCGAGAACACCTCCTTGCATGCGCAAGGATATTTCGTCTACGACTCCAAGAAAGCTGGTTCGGTTACGGTCAGCCACCTGCGTTTCGGGCCGCGTCCGATCCGCTCGACCTACCTGATCGAACGAGCCAACTTCGTCGCTTGTCATCAGTTTCATTTTCTGCAGCGAATGGACGTGTTGCGCGTGGCCGAGGCTGGTGCGACGTTCCTGCTGAACAGCCCATATGGTCCGGACGAGGTATGGGGCAAGCTGCCGCGCGAGGTGCAAGAGCAAATAATTGAAAAGAAACTGCGGGTGTACGTAGTTGACGGGTATCGCGTTGCCAAGGAAGTAGGACTTGGAGTCCGCATCAACACGGTGATGCAAACATGCTTCTTCGCCCTGGCGAACATACTGCCCGCGGAGGAATCCATCGGTCATATCAAGGAGATGATTCGCAAGACGTACGGCAAACGCGGTCAGGCGGTGCTGGACCGGAATTTTGCCGCAGTCGACAGGGCCGTCGAGTCCCTGCGGGAAGTTGCCGTTCCCGGTGAGGCGACAAGCTCGATGCACCGATTGCCTCCGGTTCCCGAATCCAGCCCGGACTTCGTGAAACGCGTCACGGCGATGATGATCGCTGGAAAAGGTGATCTGTTACCGGTGAGCGCCCTGCCGGTCGATGGTACGTTCCCTACCGGTACGGCCCGGTTCGAAAAACGCAGCATTGCGCTCGAAATCCCCATCTGGGATGCGGATATTTGCATCGAATGCGGTCTGTGCGCGCTGGTGTGCCCCCATGCCGCTATCCGAACAAAGGCCTATCCGGCGGGCTCGCTCACCGGCGGCCCATCCGAGTTCCCGACAAAACCGTGGACTGGCAAGGAGCTCCCGGAGCACCTGTACACTGTCCAAGTGGCCCCAGACGACTGCACCGGATGTGGCGTTTGCGTCGATGTGTGCCCGGCCAAGAGCAAGGAGGTAGCGCGGCACAAGGCCATCAACATGGAGCCGAAGGAGGCGCATTTGCAACGCGAACGCCGGAATTTCGAGCAGTTTCTGGCGCTACCGGAAATCGATCGGCGAGCCCCCAAGATCGACATCGTCAAGGGATCGCAGTTGCTTCTGCCTCTGTTCGAGTTCTCAGGAGCGTGCGCTGGCTGTGGCGAGACGCCTTACCTGAAGCTGCTCACCCAATTGTTTGGGGATCATATCGTCGTCGCCAATGCCACGGGCTGTTCCTCGATCTATGGCGGAAACCTGCCCACCACGCCCTGGTCGGTGGATCCGCAGGGGAGAGGGCCCGCGTGGAGCAACAGTTTGTTCGAGGACAATGCGGAGTTCGGCCTGGGGATGCGGTTGGCGATCACGCAAAAGCAACGTTTGGCGCGGTACCTTCTCGAGCAAATGGCCGGCGAGTTGGGGGAGAACCGAGTCGCCGGACTGCTGGACGGTCATCCGGAAACGGAGGACGAAGTTGCGGAGCAGCGTCAGCGTGTCGACGAGTTGAAACGGACGTTGCAGAATCTCGGCACGTCGTCGGCCCAGCGGCTGATGGAGATGGCCGACGTGCTGGTACCGCGTAGCGTGTGGATCGTGGGAGGCGACGGGTGGGCGTATGACATCGGGTTCGGAGGCTTGGACCACGTGCTGGCCTCCGATCGAGATGTCAACATCCTGGTATTGGATACCGAAGTGTACTCGAACACGGGGGGGCAGGCATCCAAAGCCACGCCGCGAGCTGCCGTAGCGAAATTCGCAGCAAGCGGCAAGACGATCGGCCGCAAGGATCTGGGCATGATCGCCATCTCTTACGGAAATGTCTACGTGGCTCAAGTAGCCATCGGTGCACATCCGCTGCAAACGCTAAAAGCGTTTCAAGAAGCGGCATCCTATCGCGGGCCGTCCCTGATTCTAGCCTATAGCCACTGCATCGCGCATGGAATTGAAATGTCGACCTCGATGACGCATCAGAAGGATCTGGTCAATTGCGGATTCTGGCCGCTGTACCGGTATGATCCGCGACTGGCGCACGACCACGGCCATCCCTTTCATTTGGACAGCCGTCGGCCGAGGATTCCATTCCGCGAAGTCGCCATGCAGGAGGCGCGATTTGCCATGCTCAGCCGTTCGCAACCAGAACGCGCGCAATGGTTGCTGGATCTGGCTCAGCGGGAGATCGATGAGCGTTGGCATTTTTACGAGCAAATGGCGGGAATCGAACGGGAGGCGGTAGCAACGGAATAGGCGCTGTAATGCATCCCCAAGGCCCCGCATCGAGTGAACATCACAGGAGGCGGTGCGCAGTCCAGGAAACCCTTGCAGGCTGCCCTGCTACCATCGACCACTCATTTTCAAGGGATACGTTGATGAACGTTGACATGCAGTCCCAATACCTCGGGTTGCAACTGGGCAATCCGCTCGTTGCCTCGGCCAGCCCCCTGACCGGACGACTCGATATGCTCAAGCGCCTGGAGGACGCTGGCGTTGCCGCTGCCGTTCTGCCTTCCTTGTTTCAGGAGCAGATCGAACACGAGGAGTTGGCGCTTCAGCAACTGCATGAGTATCACACCGACTCCTTTGCCGAGTCGCTCGACTATTTCCCCGAGCTAGACAATTACAATACCGGACCGGACGAATACCTCGATCATATCCGCCGCGCGAAGGAAATGGTCGCTATCCCGATCATTGCCAGCCTCAACGGCACCGATCCTGGCGGCTGGACCCGATATGCGACATTGCTGGAGCAGGCCGGGGCGGATGCACTGGAATTGAATATCTATGTCGTACCCACCGATCCGGATCAAACCGGCAGCGAAATCGAGCAGCGTTATATCGATATCGTTACCGCGGTACGCCATGCGGTTGACATTCCCATCGCGGTCAAGGTGGGACCGTTTTTCAGCTCGATTCCCCATATGGCACGACAATTTGTTGAGGCCGGGGCGCAGGGGCTGGTGCTGTTTAATCGCTATCTGGAGCCGGACATCGATTTGGAGACGCTGGATGTCGTCCCGCATTTGGTCCTCAGCACGCCCGCGGAAGCTCTGCTTGCTCGGCGCTGGATCGGCATCCTGTACGGCCGGATCAACGCATCGTTGGCTGCGACCAGCGGGATCCACCGCACGGAAGAGGTAATCAAAGCGCTGTTGGCTGGTGCCGATGTCGTGATGCTGGCCTCGGTCTTGTTGACGCACGGCCCGGAATACCTGCAAACCCTCCTAGAGGAACTGGAGCGGTGGCTCAGCGAACGCGAGTACGCATCGGTCCGACAGATGCGTGGAAGTGTCAGCCAACAGAATTGTGCGAGCCCTGAGGGGTATGTTCGTTCGAACTACATGAAAGCACTCGTGTCGTACACGGGCAAATTCATTTGAGCAGCAACTGGAAAACCGAATCCACGCCTGGGAATGGCCGCGGAATCAACAGCTTGCCCGTGGGGAGC
>RFIQ01000618.1 GCA_003695565.1 Planctomycetota bacterium
CCACACGGCCGGCAGCCACAGTACAAATCGATGCGTCCCGTGCCGGTTGGCGATTCCCCGCAATACCCTTTGCTGGCCGGCGGGCGACAGAAAGGTGGCAACCAGGGAGCTTTTTCCAGCGTTCAGCCCCCCGGCCACTGCCACCAAAGGGCAGCGAGCCGAGGCGTCCAAATTGCGCATCTGTTCCAGCAACTGCTCGATCTCTCGTCGCAGAGCCTGCCCCTGTTGCAGCGTCGCTCGGTCGGGAGCACAACGCCGCTCATTCAGTGCGGCCAGCAAGCTCAGGGCTTCATCGGCAGGTGGAAATTCCCGCCGGACGGCACCACGCCGTTGGATCAGTGCGTCCAAATCGGCAAATCGAGCTGATATGGAATCGGTCATGCGGGTTCGCGCCAGTCATACGACGGTCTTGGAAATTGCGGTTCTGCAATGGAACAAGCATCGGGGCGGGCCCACCAGGGGCGCGGCCGTTATCCGTTCCACCGAGGAAGTTTAGCACATCCGCGGGGATGGTCACCCGCCGCCGTTCGGAACGGACGTTTACCCCCGGCGGTCCATCGCAATCAATCGCGCTGGCGCAGGGTGACCAATTTGCGAATTCCTTGCATCACCAGGTCCGGCCAATGCTCCACGGGATCCGGCAGGTGCCTGGCGATGGCTTCGCCATCGCCGCCGCTGGTCACGGCCGGCGTCGAATTTCCCCACCGACGGCGATAATTCTCCACGGCCATCTGCACACCTCCCAACAGGCTGCAGGTGACTCCAGCCAACATCGCCTGTTCAGTACTCCGGCCCGGCAATTGCAGTTCGCCGGCCACCGTTTCGGCGTCCAGGAACGGTAGCAGGTCGGCGAACTGGCCCATCTGGCGGAGCATCATCGCCATGCCCGGCAAGATGGCTCCTCCGGCAAAGCGTACGCGCCCATTCTCATCCACTTCCACCAGGTCGACCGTCACCGCCGATCCGGCCTCCACCACGATGACCGGGCCGGCCGGCGAGCAATCGGCTGCCGCCCAGGCCGCCAACAGACGGTCGATGCCCACCCGTTCGGGATTCGGAACGTCGACTTGCACCGGCAGGTCCGTGTGCTGAATCAAGGTGGCCTGGTGCCCAGCCGCGGTCTCGATGCGCTCCAGCAGGGTGCGAGTCGCGTCACGGCGCACGCTGGAGATCCACCACTGGACGGGCCGGTCGGCGGACCAATCGACGGGCAAAGCCGCGAGCCAATGTGATTCTGCCGGCTGGTATCCTGCGCCGCTGGGTGCGGTTTGGGCAGAGCCGTCAGCACTCGGCTCGTCGTCCGCGGGGACGGGCTGTCCTGTACCAGAGGGTGTTGGGCCACCGGACGAGCCGGGCCGGGACCAGGGGATGCGAATCAGCGGGATGACCTTGGGGGGCGCGACCTCGATCGAGGCGATGCGAACTCCGCTGTTGCCGATGTCAACACCCAGGTTCATGGACAGCATCACTCGATGGCTTGCCTCGCATCAGTGGGACTACTTTTCGGTCGACCGCCCAGAACAAATTTGAACGCGAGTTCGTTGTCCCGGCAACCGGATCACTGCGAGGCGACTTCGGTCTCGCTCAACGTCTCTGCAATCCGATACATCAAATCGTTCAATCCGAGTCCGGTCACCGCACTGATCAGCAAGACGGGGCGGTCGATGGTGGCTGCCAGCGCTTGCCGCACCTCTTCAGCACCGGGCAGCTCCGCTTTGGTCACCACCACGATTTCGGGCCGCCGTGCCAATTCGTCGCTGTAAGCCACCAGTTCCTCGCGAATCACCTGGTAGTTGTGCACCGGATCGGACCCATCGCTGGGCATCGGTTCGACCAGGTGCACCAGAATGCCGGCCCGCATGATATGCCTCAAGAAGTCATGCCCCAGCCCCACGCCGTCGGCCGCACCTTCGATCAAGCCGGGGATATCGGCCATTACAAAACTGCGGTCCATGTCCAGATCGACTCGACCGAGGTTCGGAAACTTGGTGGTGAATGGGTAATCAGCGATTTCCGGTCGGGCCCGCGACAGGCGGCTGAGCAGCGTGCTCTTGCCGGCGTTGGGCATGCCGACCAAACCCACGTCGGCGATCACCTTGAGTTCGAGGATCAACTGCCGGGATTCGCCGATTGTGCCGGCCGTCGCTTCGCGGGGAGCTTGATTCGTGGCGCTTTTGAAGTGCGCGTTGCCTTTTCCACCACGGCCTCCCCGGGCGACCACCACCTGATCCCCATCGGCCACCAGATCCTTGATGGTTAGACCGGAATCGGCATCGATGATCACGGTGCCCGGCGGTACTTCGACAATCAGATCGCGGCCGCTCTTGCCATGTCGTTGGGATCCTTCGCCGTGCCGCCCGCGCTCGGCCTTCCAATGCCTGCGGTGGGCGAATTCGACCAGGCTGTTGACGCCTTCGCGGGCGCGAAAGATAACGCTGCCCCCATCACCCCCGTCTCCGCCGCTAGGGCCGCCATGCGGGACGTGTTTTTCGCGCCGGAACGCGACACACCCGTTGCCGCCGCGTCCCCCTTCCACGTAGATTTCGGCTCGATCAACAAACACGCCAGACTTACCTTGCTGTTGGTGGTCCCTACTTCGTCCACCGTCGGCAGTATCTTGAAGACTGCGAGGTGGCGCACACACGCTTCGACCAAACGCAAGGATTGCCAGGGGAAAGGCCCGAGCCTCAGCCGTCGACACCCCTGCGGTTGGGCCGCTACACGCATTGTACCAACTCAGCCCTCTGCGTCCGTTTTTTGCTGCGTCGATCGAATCGCGGCGCGCCTGGAAACTTCGGTACGCGGTCTAATTCGCTTCGCTGGGCTGGATGTTGATCCGGCGGCCTTCCTGATCGAAAAATACCGTGCCGCCCACCAGCGCAAACAAGGTGTAGTCGTTCCCCATCCCCACATTTTTTCCCGGTCGGAACTTCGTTCCGCACTGACGCACCAGAATGGAACCGGGTTTCGCTACCTGGCCCCCAAACAACTTGACGCCACGGCGCTGAGCGTTGCTGTCACGTCCGTTGCGTGTGGAACCTTGACCTTTCTTATGAGCCATAACACCGACGCCTGATTTGAAATATGGGAAGTTTGGACTTTGCTCGCAGATTGTCGTTCCCGCCCGGGAGCGAAACATAGGAAGAACTCGCTAGGCCTTGCACCGCGCGGTGGACCGGCGGCAGTTTGCTGCTCATCCCTCGCACGACGCATTCGGTCGGCGCGCAGCCTCCACGAATCCGGGCAGGCCCCGAATTCTAGCGGTAGTCCCAATAATGATCAAGGCGTTCGCTCAAGCCATACTTCGACAATACATATTGCTGCCGTTTGGGGTCGGAATGCGCGGGAATGCCATAGCGGATCTGATCTTCCAATTCATCGAAGGTGTCACCCGGACGCCAAAAATTCAACACCAGGCGCTTCTGCGGGTACGCGATCCGGTCTCCCTCCAGCACCAACTTCTGAGCGTTCGTCAGACCCGTCACCACCACCGAGAAAAAGTCCGTGCGGGGATCGACGTCCGTCCAGGTCGCTACACCCCACACTGGAAAGTCGAAGTCGGGTGTTGAACGCGCAATTTTGACCGTCTGAATCTCGATCGAGTCGTAAACCGGCAACCCGACTCGCTCCTTGCGTTCGATCGCCTTCTTCGCTGCCGGTATGACCTGGTCCAAGTACTCCAGCCCCAGTCCCAACGTGTCCAGTTTGAACGTGGGCAAGAATCTCACCCACTCGGCGGATACGGCTTGCGGCGTCCCAAAGACTTCGTTTTTGTATTTGTCCGGTTCCGGCACTGGATGCAGGTCACCGGCCAAGTATCGGACACGGTACAGCAGATACCAAACGGTCTTCTTCTCCAGCCCCTCCTCGGTCGGCACCTCCACTTCGATCATCCGCACTGGCTTGAAGGCGAACTCCAAACAGTAGATGTCCGTGCGAAAAACGACATCCTTGGCTTTCGCCAGCAACGTATCGGTCTTGGGTGAGTAATTGGGGGTCCAAGCCAACTCCGGGTGCTCTGCCACCAAAGGCAACGTCACCGGGCCCTGGGCAGTTTCCCCCCACTCGGCCGCCGGTGCAATTACCTCCAACGCGTCCGGGGCCAACTTGCGGCCCTTGCTAGATACCGGCAACGTTTGTGCGTACCCCACCACCGGCCAGGTGCTCAGCAGGCCAGCCAGCGCGACGACCAAGGCAGTCCATCGATTACAAGTTCGAACCGTCATTGCGTATTCCCAGACGAGATAGATAGGTTCACCTAGACTCCCTAGTTTACTCACTTGGGACGCAAACTGAAGAGCGCAGGGGCGGCGCTTTCTCCGCAACCACCCAACCACCGCATCGCTCGCCGACCGCCATACGGAATCGAAGGGTTTTTCGGATTGTACCGCCTTTGGGTAACCCGCGTGGGTAGTCCGCTTGGCCCTGAGACCACACTCCGGGGGGTATTCGCCTTGAGCCCACGTTCGATTCCGTCTCGCTCTCTAGCCCCCGGGACCCCATCGCCCGGTACCGACCCGCTCGTAACGCAGCACCAAACCGGCTGGCACCAGTTCGTTACGCGTTTCTTACGCGGCGCGGCGCGAGCACGTCGGTGCAGTGTCGGCCGAGTCAGGGCAAGGCGGTGGGCCTGTCGGTCGCTTCCTTCGCCACGGACGCCAGGCCCAGAGTTGACGCGTATATTGCTTACGCAACCATCGGTCCGCGCCCAAGTCCAACATCGGTTCAGCGCGTTCAAGATAGGCGGTTAGCGCAGCCGCCTCGGCTTGGGGACATGGACTCCCGCGTTTGAACTCGTCGATCACGTCGCCGTAGATGCCGATCAACCGATCCACGGCCGGCTGGATGTCGCATCGCTGGCGGAAGAGTCGGGCCACCTCGAGAGCGTCGGCCGGGTCGTATGCTCGAATCGCCTGCAGAACGGAATCGACGCTCAACGGTTGTCCGATGGCGCGGCGACCGAAATTTTGATCGTACAAGGTCTCCCAGTTCTTACTGGTCACCATGGGACCGATGCGGTTGTAGCCAAACAACACTACGGCGGCACCGCTGGCGATCGCTTCCATCGCCGACTTGCCTTTCGCCAGAACTATGTCGTGGCGCAGCAGTTCGTGCTCCGGGGCTCGCAGCACTCGACGATTCGCGTATCCGACTTGGGCTAATTCGACATCCGCCGCACGGCAAGCTCGCTGAACGGGGTCGCGGAAACGCCGGCGTTGGTAAAGGCTGCTGAACACCAGCATGCGTCGTGGGGTGGAGGGCAGGCTGCTGCGCATGCGATAGCGATTGAGGTCAGCCCAGTTCGGCAGGTGAATCACCTTGTTGGGTGGAATACTGCCGGTACAGATCAGGCGATCGCGGCACGTCTGGTCGACCGCGATGTAGCGACCGATCCGCGGGTGGCTGAGCGGCGCATCGTGCCAGGCCGACCAATCGTGGCAGAAATAGATGGCGGGTACTCCCGGAAAGGCTGTCAGGGCACACAGCGTGGGGTGCAAATGATGCCCATGAATGATGTCCGGTGGTGCGCCGAGTTGCTGCAGCGACCGCACCACGGGGATGGTTGACGCCATCAATTCCTGGGCGACTTTGCCCCATTGCTGCGAGTACACCACCGGGCAAAGTCCCCGCGCCTGCAGTTTCCTGGCCAGGTCTCGGGCGTACACTTCCGTGCCCGTCCAAGTGACGAGCGACTTGTTGGTGATCAACACGCGCAGTCGGCCGCTCATCATGCCCCTTTACGCAATCCGCCCGCGACTTCGTACCGATTGACCAAGAGATCCATGAACGGACGCACGTGACGGTGAAATTGAATCGCCTGGGGATAGACTCCCTCCGCTACCAATCGCTCCGCATGCGATTCGTACAGGGGCCGGTCCAAGGGGTCCGCGCTCCAATCCGTCGCTGCCGAGGGGCGGAGGCATTCGGTGGCAAAAGCCGTCAATCCGAACGTTTCGATTGCCAGCTCGACCTCGTCCCGCACCTCAGCATACGATCGTGCGATTTCCACCTTCGCCAGCAGTTGGGAATCCTCCAATTGAATCCAGATCGAGGCTTTGCGAGCCTCCTCCGGGCACGCGCTCGGAGACGCCTCCAACACAAAATCGTAACAAGGCAACTGACGGCCCAGTCTGCGCGAGGCAACTTCGCAGGCGACGCGGGTGATGGCATGCAAAACATCGTGGCTGAGAATCGCGTCTTCCCGTGCATCGCAAACGACGTAATCGACGCGTTCCCGAATGAAGCCATCGGCCAAACGATCCACCACGCCAGCCAGCGGTTCCAGTCTTCCGCACTGCAGGTGATTGTAAATCTGTTGATCGGTGAGTGCGCCCACCAACGTGCCTGGGCGGCACTGCAGCGATTCGAGAACCCTGCATGTTCGATCGATCCGGGGGGGAGACGTGCGTCCCTGGCCCGTCGTCAATACAAATACAACCGGCCGTGCCTGTTGCAGCCAACCCAGAATGCGCAGTTCATGAGCTGGGTGCGCGATCACCAACGCAGCATGCCCTTCTTTCGTCATGAGTGCTCCTTCTGATCATCTCGTTCTGTCTTTCCATGTCACGCCGCGATCCCTCCACCTCAGCCCCCCTACTGGTCGGGATCATAAGAAATGCTCGGCCTGCAAAGCAATCGGGATTCCAGACACCCGATCGTCGGTCGCCGAGGAGGCATGACAAGGTTTGCGCCGAATGAATCGCCCTCAGGGTGCCCATCGATGGCCCTGGCACGCAGGCATCGCGCCTGCCACCTCACACCGAACACTCGTGTAGCCTGTCACCTGCAGGGGAGATGCTTCTCCCGGGGGGGCTGGGCGGGAATCGTGGTTGTGGCTCCATCGAGCGGATGAGCGGGCGATAAAGACTCCAAAGCTGCTTGGAAAAAGCCTTGAAAGGGCCCCACCGGTTTTTCCTGGTAGCAAAAAGGCGGGAATTTCGTGTATAGTTTCTTAAAGGAATCGCAATTCCTCCTACCTGATTGATGCCTCCCTCCCCCTTCCTACCGAAAACGATTTGGCAGGAGCGTGTTTCGATGAAGCTCACTGCGTTCTTCCTGCGGGCCCTGCGCGAGTCCAGGCCTAGTGCGATCAGATTCCGCGCTGGTCCCAAGTGGTACCACTGCGCACTGAGGGTGGCTTTGGTCGTTTGCCTTCTCGGCTCCCATCACGAGGTTGGCTCGATGCTGGCTGGTGAGGCGGTGGACAGCGAGCGACCGGCGACTGCGGCAACTGGCACGTTGCCGGCGGCGCCGAGTTTCGAGCTGGATATCCAACCGATCTTGACCAAGGCTGGTTGCAACGCTGGAGCCTGTCATGGCAAACAACGCGGCCAGAATGGGTTTCAACTTTCGCTGCTGGCTTTCGACTCGGACTTCGATTACCAACAGATTCTCCAGGGCGGCCGCGGGCGGCGAGTCTTTCCGGCCGCCCCCGAACGCAGCCTGTTGCTGGCCAAGGCGGTCGGTGCGGTGCCGCACGGGGGCGGAAAACGGCTTGAGGTGGGTTCTCCACATTACAATGCTCTGCTGGAATGGATCGCGGCGGGGGCGCCGCGGCGATCGCCGGGTGAATCGCAGTTGGTAGGGATCGCGCTGGAGACGGCCGAGTTCACGCTCCAGCGTGGCCAGAACGCAGCCCTCTCGGTGACGGCTCACTACAGCGACGGATCGTCGCGCGATGTGACTGCGCTGGCGGATTACCTGTCGAACGAAGCGGTCGTGGCCAGCGTCGATGGCCAGGGGCGGATTACCGCGGGTGAACTGCCCGGCGAAACGGCCATCATGGTTCGGTACATGAACCACATTGCCGTGGCCGGGGTGGTGATCCCCTACGGTGCCGGATTGGGGGCCGAGTATTACCGCGACTTGCCGCGCAACAATTTCATCGATGACCTGGTGTACGCCAAATGGGAACGTGCGGGGTTGGCACCTTCGGCACCGGCCAGCGATGCGACGTTTTTGCGACGAGTCTTTCAGGACCTGATCGGGCGATTTCCTACCGCCGAGGAAGCGCGGGAGTTTCTGACCAGCACGGATCCGAACAAGCGAGAACGTCTGGTCGATTCACTGTTGGACCGTCCCGAATATATCGACTACTGGGCCAACCAATGGGCGGACTTGCTGCGCCCCAATCCCTACCGCGTCGGCATCAAGGCAGTGCTGAATTACGACAACTGGATTCGGGATCAATTCCGCCGCAACGTGCCGTACGACGAATTCGTCCGAGGCCTGGTCACCGCTCGCGGATCGACCTGGCGCAATGGCGCCGCCACGCTATACCGCGATCGTCGATCGCCCGACGAGATGGCGACGCTGGTCAGTCGCCTGTTCCTGGGCATCCGGTTGGAATGTGCCAAGTGCCACCACCATCCGTTCGAGAAATGGAGCCAACGAGATTTCTACCAGTTTGCTGGCTTCTTCGCTCAAGTGGGATTCAAAGGGACCGGATTGTCGCCCCCCATCTCCGGTGGGGAAGAAGTCGTGTACAGCAAGTCGACCGGAAATATAACACATCCTAGAACTGGAGAGGTGCTGCAGGCATTGCCCCTGTTTTCACTTCCCGACGCAGAGAATTCCGCAGCGCAGACGAACGCTGTTGGATCCGAGGATGCCGACGCCACGGATCCTCGATACCGACTGTGGCGTTGGATGACGTCGCCCGGTAACAACTATTTTGCGCAAGTCCATGCCAACCGCATGTGGGCTGCTTTGATGGGCCGCGGGCTGGTGGAGCCGGTCGACGATTTGCGTTCGACCAATCCCCCATCGAATCCAGAATTATTGCAGGCCTTGGGGGATTTCTTTCGCGACTCCGGCTTCGACCAAAGAGCCCTGCTAAGGGCCATCGCTTTATCCCGCGTCTACAGTTTGTCCTCGCTCCCCACTTCCTCGAACGTGGCGGACCGATTGAATTACAGCCGCCATTATCGCCATCGTCTGCGAGCGGAAGTCCTGATGGATGCCATCGCCGATTTTACCGAAACGGATCATGAATTCAGCGCCATGCCGGCCGCATCGCGGGCCACGCAAATTTGGACGCATCGAATCGGTTCCACATTCTTGGATACTTTCGGCCGCCCCGATCCCAACCAGGATCCTCCCTGCGAGCGGACCAGCGATTCGACGGTGCGCCAGACGTTGCACTTGATGAATTCCCAGGAAGTCAATGGGCGATTGGGTCGCGATTCCGGTCGGGCCGCACGCCTGGCTGCCAGCGGGCTGGAAGCGGACGCTATCGTCGAAGAGTTGTATCTGGCCGGATTCAGTCGGTTTCCGACGGAGGACGAACGCCAGGTTGCCGTAGCGGCGATCCGAGCTGCCGGGGAGAACCGACGGCAGGCCATCGAAGATTTGATGTGGGCCATGATGAATTCAGCCGAGTTTTACATCCAGGATTAAGCCGGACCCGGGGAACCGGACCGACCCAGACCGATGCGACACGGGGTAATGTGAAACGTTGTAAATGAGGGACTGCCATGCGTTACCGAAATTGTGAAGGCGTCTGCCGGCGGGATTGTCTCCGGTTGGGGCTGGGGGGATTGATCGCCGGTGGTTTGTCATCGGCTCTGCGGGCTAGGGATTCACGTCAAACGCCGAGTCCGCGCCAGGCCGACGCGTGCATTCTGATTTGGATGGATGGCGGCCCCAGCCACTACGAGACCTTTGATCC
>RFIQ01000619.1 GCA_003695565.1 Planctomycetota bacterium
CGCACGGATCATCCAAGCGGTGGATCAAATCGATGCATCCACCTTTCAGTTAGCCGGCGCTCGCACTTCGCATTTATCCAAAGGGGGCATGAGCAGTAAGCTAAGAGCGGCACAGATCGCCGCCCGCAGCGGATCTCCCGTCGTAATCGCCGGCGGTCGCACCCCCGACGTATTGCTGCGGATCGTGGAGGGCGAGGAGGTGGGGACCTTTTTCGCCCCACAGGTCCGCGGCTTGTCCCCGCGCAAACGGTGGATCGGCTACACAGCGCAAATCGCCGGACGCATCATCGTCGACGCCGGCGCGGTGGAAGCCCTGCGCGGTTTGGGCAAGAGCCTGTTGGCCATCGGGATCCAGGAAGTGCAGGGAGGGTTTCGCAAGGGAGAGGTCGTGGCGATTTGCGACGACCAGGGACGCGAATGCGCTCGTGGGCTGACCAATTACTCCTCCGATGAACTCCAGCGCATTCGCGGCTTGCGTTCTCCCGAAATCGCCCAGGTCCTGGGACACTGCCCATATGAAGAAGTCATCCACCGCGACAACATGGTGTTGGCCGACTGATCGGCTCGCCCATCGCACCCGCAAGATCGCTGACAGAGGCCCTTCCCATGCAGCACACGCTTCCCGGCTCGGACTGGCAACTTCCGCCGCTGGAAGAATGCTGGCAATGGTCGCTCGACCGTTTGGCCCAGTGGCAGGTCGACGCCTTCAACCGGCAGTTGCAGGCGATCCTTCCCACCAATCGTTTCTACCAACAGAAGCTGGGGACCAACCCAGCCCCCATCCGGCATTTGGATGACCTGGCCCAGTGGCCGATGACGACCAAAGCCGAGTTGGTCGAGGCGGCTCAGCAGGCGCCCACCGGCATCAGTCCCCACCACACCTTCGATACGCGCTATTACACACGGTTGCACCGCACCAGTGGTACCAAAGGCCGGCCTTTGGTGATCTTGGACAGCGAAACCGATTGGCGATGGTGGTCGGGAACCTGGCAGCATGTCTTGCGGGCTGCCGGCGTGACCCCAGACGACCGCGTTTTCCTGGCCTTCTCTTTCGGTCCTTTCATCGGTTTCTGGAGCGCGCATCAGGCGTGCGTCGATTTGGGAGCATTGGCCATCCCGGGCGGCGGACTGTCTTCGTTGGCCCGACTGGAATTCATGCGTCAAACGGCTGCTGCGGTCGTTTGCTGTACGCCCTCCTATGCCATGCATCTGGCCGAGGTGGCGGCGGACAACGGCTTCCCCCTGGCCGAATTGCCGGTCCGGATTCTGATCGTAGCCGGCGAGGCCGGCGGCAGCGTCCCCGAGGTCCGCCAGCATATCGAGAAGGCCTGGCGCGCGCGACTGGTGGACCACAGCGGGGCGACCGAGATCGGCCCCTGGGGCTTCGGGTGGCCCGACCGCCCCGGATTGCACATCATCGAAACCAGTTTCATCGCCGAATTGCTCCCGTTGGAAGACACATCCCCCGGCCGACCGGAGGGCCCGGTCACCCAGTTCGAACTGGTGCTGACCTCGCTGGGTCGCATCGGCGCTCCCGCGATACGATATCGCACGGGTGATGTGGTCGAGGCGCACCGCCCCACCGACGGCCCCTGCCGATTCCTGTGGCTGCCCCGCGGCGTGATCGGCCGGGCCGACGATATGGTCACGGTACGCGGCGTCAACGTCTTTCCCAGCGGGATCGACGCAATCGTCCGACAGTTCCCCCAGGTGGCGGAGTATCAGGTACGGATTCTACGCCGCGGCGCCATGGACGAACTGGTGGTCGATGCCGAGTGCGATGCGGAAACGGCCCAGCGGTTGGCAGCCGCGCTGCACATCCAGCTCGGTTTGCGCATTCCGGTGAAAACAGTCCCGGCGGATTCCCTACCACGTTTCGAGGCCAAAGCTCGCCGCTGGCTCGACCATCGCCATCTGCCCGCGGAGAAATCCTAACGCAATAGTCTGTTTCACGCTTTTCCGCGGATCGATACGGTGCCGTCGCCATCGGATCGGCCCAAGCGTTGCCGGCACGTTGCGCCTCCCGCAGCCCCTGCCTGTGGCCGGACGGATCGCGAGGATGTTCCCAGATCAGCGACTCAGCGGTGATGGCGGTCGTTCAGCCGCAGCAGACTGACGCGATATTTTTCCTCGAGCACCTTCTTGTTATCGCGCTCTGGATCCACCTGGCTCCAAGTTTCGCGGAACAACGCGGATCGCACTTCGCGATGCATCCGAGAATCGCGATCGTACCAACGGACCGCCCACTGGCGGCTGTCTCCCGGGACCCGCGTGGGCATGCGGTGCAGATTGTTTTCCACCAGGCACCAGGCAATCACATGGAAACGGCAATAGTCCGGGGACCACTCATAAAAAATGACCTGGTCGTACGCGTGACGTCCCAGGTCGTCGTAGAAATGATTCAGCTCGATCAGATCGACCGTTTCGGAGATTCCTCTTCCCGCTCCGGCGTTCAAGCCCGAAACGCCGCAGACCACGGGGACCAACAAGCCCTTCAGCACGGGCAACAAGATACCTGTCACATCCTGGCCTCCTATCCAAGGGGGCTGGACCCGCAGGTCGCCGACGCTCGACTTCCCCGTCTGCCCGTCCGACGCGTGCCGGCGAACAAACAAATCACCCGTGCTGGCATCCAATACCGAGGCCCAGCTTGCAATTGACAGTTCGCTGCGGTGATCTCACGCTCATCCTCGAGCGCGGGGCGAACAATCGCCCCGTCCATCACCGTGCGACGGCTCCCCGAAAGAATGCGTCATCAGGACGCCTCATGCTGTGGCCTCGTCGTGGTTCTTCCAGGAGAACCCTTTCCAATTAGCATGTATCGGTCGTTCGCTGCAAGGTGGTTTAGCCATTTTTTTTCCGCCCTCCGACTGCCGGACAAAGCCCTAGCGGGGCAGGGGCAGAATCGGTTATGGATGGAACCGCTGCACCGCGACAACCAGAACCCGCCTACGGGCAACGGTAATCTCCGCAGGTAAGAACCGGGGCGGGGCCGGCGCTGCGTTGCTTCCTACCGACCAGGGTATCGTTGTCGCGCACCCGAATATCGGCTTTTTGTTTGTCAATCACCGACTCCCCCAAGGACGGGCGTTATGCCATCGGCATCATCATTCGCATGGATGCACTGGTGGCCATCGGTCGCCAGTGCCGTTGGCCTTTCGATCCTGATGCTGTCGCCGGCCGCTGCGCAGTCGGCACTTTCCCCCACGGTACTATCCCCCACCCGCGCTGGCGATCCATCGCAAGGCGTTGCTCCCCTGGCCGCCTCCGCACCCCTGCCCAGCGCCATGCCGGTGGCGCGCCCAACCGACCGATCCCGCAACAACGAGCCATCCACTGCCGAAGACGGGGATGCGATGTCCCAGACGCTGGCCGCATTCAGCCAACCGGATGCTACACTCCGAGCCGTCGACGCGGCGGACGCCGACCGGATCGTGGCTGTTGGAGACGCTGGTGCCATTTGGCTCAGCACCAACGGCGGACGCACCTGGCGACGGGCCGACAGCCCCACCACGGCAAATTTGACTGGCGTGCTGATCGACAGTGACTTGCACGGAGTCGCCGTGGGGGGCTGGATCGGTAACGGGGCGGGAGGCAGCTACGGCACCGTGCTGGTGACTGCTGACGGTGGCGAGACATGGGAGCATCTCCCCCACCGACTGCCGCGACTGCTGGGTCTCCACCGACTGGGCAACACCCTGGTCGCCTGGAGCGATTACAGCCCGTTGCACGGCACCAGCTTGTTTCTCTCCTGGGACCGGGGCCGAACCTGGATGCCGCAGCAGGCTCCGGTAGGACACGCCGTGGCCGCTGCTGGATCTGCTTTGACTCACCGAGTTGTTCTTTTCGACCGATTGGGCCGCACGGCGATTGCCCACGCCGTTCCGGGTACACCTCCGGCTGCGCCTGGAGGAAAATCCCTATCCGACACTGGTCCGCTGGTGGGCGCACGCGCGATGGCGCAGGTGGGACGCGGCTGGATCGCCGCCGGTGTGGGGGGTCGAGTGTGGTCCAGCCCCGATGGCATCGCCTGGGCGCCCATCCTGCTGCCCTGGACCGAAACGACAGGTCGGGCGATCGATTGGAACTGTATTGCGCAAGTGGATGGACACATTTGGATCGGCGGGTGTCCCGGCTCCGTCCTGCTCCACTCTGCGGACGGCGGAACCAGTTGGGAATTGGTGGAAACCGGAACGACGCGTCCCTTGTACGGGATCGCGTTTCTCGATGAACAAGTTGGTTGGGCGGTGGGGGCCCAAGGATTGATCTTGGCGACACGCGACGGTGGTCGCAGTTGGTACGCCCAACAGGGTGCTGGGCGACGCGCGGCGCTGTTGTGCAGCGGCCGTACGGCCGAGGGCTTGCCCTGGCCCTCCCTGCTGGCGGCCGCCTGGGAGGAACGCCTGCGGGTAACTGCACTGGTCGACGGCCAGGAAGAACTGGTGGAAGCCGCCGGTTTCCTTCCCACGCGGCAAATGCAGTACGCGGCCATCGCTCCGCGGCTGGGCGTACCGATACTCCCTTGGTCCGATGCCGTCGCCGCGGAGCCCGACGGAGATACTGCGGCAGAACGAACATCGACTTTCACCGATCCGCGCCCAGCCAGAGGCGGTTGGTCGACGGCAGACATCGTCCGCCGAGCGGTCGCCTTGGCGACCTGGCGCGCCAGTATTGTGTTGGTACCGGACGCCGAGGCCGATGTGTGGGAACTGGCCATCCAGGCGTCCGCCCCAGACCCTGCGCAATCCAATCCATTGTGGTCGGTCGATGCGCCGACGCGAGCCGCCGTCGGCCAAGCTCTTAGTGAATTGCGACTTCCTCCATGCACGCCGACCAAGTTGGTCTGCTACGCGGGGGCCGACCGGGATCTGCCGCCGGGCGTGCAGCGGTTTACGGTCAGCCAGAACAAGTTCTTACGCCGACTGGGCACGGCCGTGTGGGACCTGTTATTGGAATTGCCGCTGGGCGACATGTCCGGTCGACAGGACCATGTTCAGTGGATGCGTTGGACCTCGGTTCGCAATCGCGCGGCCGACCAGTCTTTGACCGGCGCGGTGCCGATTCCTGCCGAGGCCAAATTGCAACAACCATTGAGCGAGCTGGGGAATTATCAACTCGTGATGGGCCGAACCCACCGCATGGCCTCGCTGGAGCGACTGGCGGAATCGACCAGCGACGATGCGACCTGGCACCAGACGTTGGGGCTGCTGATCCAAAGCACGCCGGGGCGGGAAGCGGTGTATATGCTGTGGCGTCTGGCGCACGAACTGTCCCCAACGCGAGTTCCCCAGCGGCGGATCGCCGTCCTGCGATTATTGCAGGGTGCCACACGCAACCGGGATGTCGGATTGTGGGCCGCATGGGAAGAACTGCGGATGACCGGTAGCGACGAGCTGCGGGCGTGGCAATCCATCGTTCCGACCAACCGCCCGGACGGAACCCTGTTGGCGGCGTACCGCCCCTCGCAGTCGAATGCTGGGTGGTCGGTCGCCAGTGGCCAACCAACGGTCGATCCGATCTCGGCCAGCCCCTTCGATACTCCCTCGCCCCCCCCCGCCCCCCCGGCCAGGACG
>RFIQ01000620.1 GCA_003695565.1 Planctomycetota bacterium
CCCCCTCCATCCGCGTGTTCGCGCCAACCTACGTTTCCTCGTTGCTAGCTCGACCGCCCGTCGCATGGCTCGTTGGATCGTGGGCCTGTTTGGCATGATGGCGGCGTTGCCGGTGCAAGCCCAGGCATTGACGGAGGTTGACTCAGCCCTCTCGTCTGACTCTGGCCGGGTCGAGTATTTCGAACGGTTCATCCGACCCGCGCTGGTGGAACACTGCTTGGATTGCCACAGCACAGAGACGGAGGCCAGCGGTGGATTGGTTCTGGACTCGCGGTCGGGCTGGATGACCGGAGGCGACTCGGGGCCAGCGATTCGGCCTGGGGATGCCGAAGCCAGCCTTCTGATGCGGGCCATCGGCTATCGTGACCCGAACTTGCAGATGCCGCCGGACGGGAAGCTACCCGAGGAACTGATCCAGCGTTTTCGACATTGGATCGCCCAGGGGGCATTTGATCCGAGAACCGTCCGCAACCATAGCGCTGCCCAAAGACCAATGGGGCTTGCCGTCGAACGGGCCACCGAACACTGGGCGTATCGCCCTTATGCGCGTCCAGCGGTTCCCGATGCGACGGCTGGCACCGCCATCGACAGTTTCCTGAACCGAAAGCTGGCTGAGGAATCGCTGCAACCGGCTCCATCATCGCCTCCCGCCGTCATCGCCCGGCGCCTGTACTTCGACTTGACCGGCCTACCGCCTACCCCGGTGCAATTGCGGTCGGCCATCGAACTGATCAGCCAAGACAGGACCGCGGAGCTGGTGGACCGATTGCTGGCATCTCCCAGGTTTGGGGAGCATTTTGCGCGGCATTGGATGGATGTTGTACGGTATGCCGAATCGATCACCCTCCGCGGTTTCGTGCTGCCCGAGGCCTGGCGATTCCGCGACTATCTGGTAGACGCCTTCAACGAAGACCGGCCCTTCGACCAACTCATCTGCGAACAGATCGCTGGGGATCTAATGGATGCGCCTGATCTGCGGGAGCGGCAACGGCAACTGGTCGCCACCGGCATGCTGGCCCTGGGCAACACCAACCTGGAACGGCAGGACAAGACGCAACTGGAGATGGACTACATCGACGAACAACTGGAGGTTATCGGCCGAGCCTTCCTGGCGCAAACAATTGGATGCGCGCGATGTCACGATCACAAATTCGATCCGATCCCCACGCGCGACTACTATGCCATGGCGGGCATTTTGCGATCTGCCGTGGGCATGGAACACGACAACGTCTCCAAATGGATCGAATTGCCCCTACCGCTGGATGCGAGCCAGCAGGAGCATTTCGCAGGACTCGAGTCCCAGTTACGCGACGTCGGTAAACAGCTCGAGCAGGCCAAGCGCGCGCTGGCGGCGTTGGAGGATTCACCGCGGACCTCCATAGCGCTGGCATCGCTGCCGGGCATCGTCGTCGACAGCAACCAGGCCCGGTACGTAGGATCTTGGACCCATTCGGCGCATGTACGCCCTTACGTTGGAGACGGTTACTCGCACGACGAAAACACGGGCAAGGGAAGCAAGACGGCGACATTCGAACCCCACCGGTTGCCTGCCGGGGAATATGAGGTGCGGTTGGCCTACACGCCGGGCCCCAATCGCGCGACGAATGTACCGGTCAGCGTGTTCAGCGCGAATGAAAGCCAAACCGTGCTGGTGAATCAACGCCGCACCGGAGAACGCGGCGTTTGGGTTTCCCTGGGCCGGTATTTCTTCGAGGAGGGCGGCCTGGCTTACGTACTCGTATCCAATGAAGGAACTGACGGCCATGTGATCGTCGATGCGGTTCAATTCCTGCCGATCGGCGCGGACGAACCAGGAACTCCGCCGGCCGACGGCTCCCAGGCGGTATCGGCTGCCGTCGCCGCACAGCAAGCCGGGCGGATCGCTGAACTGCGGTCCCGAGTCGGGAGTCTCGAGCGGGAGAAGAAGCGTTTGGAGGCCGAACTGGCCCGGCGTCCGCGATACCTTACCGTCGTGGAGAAGAATCCTCCCAGCGACATACCGATCCACATTCGCGGCCAGGCCCATAACCTGGGAGAAACGGTCCCCCGCGGTGTGTTGACCGCCCTCACGCGGCAACCCATTGAAATCGAAGACCGCAGCAGCGGTCGGTTGGAGATGGCGCGTTGGATCGCTGCGGCCGACAATCCGCTCTCAGCCCGCGTCTATGCCAATCGCATTTGGACGTGGTTGATGGGCGCCAGCCTGGCCTCGGATCCCAACAACTTTGGTACCACCGTGCCACCGCCGACGCACCCCGAGCTGCTCGACTGGCTGGCCGTCGAACTGGTGGAGGGCGGTTGGTCGACCAAGCATCTGGTGCGATTGATCGTTCTGTCGGAGGCCTACCAACGAGCCATCGTGCCGGCCACCCCGGCCTTGACCGCAACCGATCCGGACAATCGCTGGTACTGGCGCGGCCATCGCAAACGCATCCCCGTGGAGGCCATGCGGGATGCCATGTTGATGGTCAGTGGCGAAATCGATTGGACCATGGGTGGATCCCTGATTCGGCCGGGCACGCGGTCCGATTACGGGTACGCACATAGCGGGACGCGCCGCAGCCTGTACCACCCCGTGTTCCGCAACGCCTTGCCACCGTTGTATACCGCCTTCGATTTCGCCGATCCCAGCGTCTCGGTAGGATCAAGGGCACGCAGCACCGTTGCGACTCAGGCACTGGTTCTGATCAACGATCCCTGGGTCGTTCAGCGGGCTTCGGCCGCGGCGCATCGATTGTGCCAGGTGCAGGGTCGGTTCGCCAACCGCGAGGATCGCCGGGCCGCCGAAGAGGTTGTACAGCAAGTGTATTTGTCCGCCCTCTGCCGGTCGCCCGATCCGGGTGAACTTCAGGCATGCGTGGATTACCTGTGCCAGGCGAGCGGAGATCGCGATCGCGTCCAGCGCGTCGCGCGGGTGGTGCAAGCGGTATTCGCGTCGCTCGATTTCCGCTACCTGGATTGACCCGCAGGAACGAACAATGGAAGTGCAAGACGGGAGATGACCATGCTCGAACAGCAACCCGACCGTCGACGATGGTTGTCGACAGCCGCCTGTGGTTTTGCCGGCATTGCGGCGGCCGCGCTGCAGGCCCAGCACGCTGACGCGGCCAACACCGGTTTCAGTGCCGCGATGCCGCGAACCCACATTCCGCCTCGGGCCAAACGCATCATCTTCTTGTTCATGCAAGGCGGTGTTAGCCAGGTCGATTCGTTCGACTACAAACCGGTGCTGGCCCGCCGCCACGGCGATGAACTGACCTTCGACGATGCCCGACAATTGGCCAAGACGGGGCAACCGACTCGGCATCGACTGATGCAATCCCCTTGGCGATTCCGCCCCTACGGTCAATGTGGTCGCATGGTCTCAGACTTGTTTCCTTGCACGGCACAGCGCGTGGACGACTTGTGCTTTCTCCACGCGATGCACACAGAAGGGGTTGCCCACGGACCGGCAACATTGTTCCTGCATTGCGGATCGACCAATTTCGTGCGGCCTTCGTTCGGGTCGTGGGTGTATTACGGGCTGGGTACCGAAAATTCGGATCTCCCCGGATTTGTCACCATCGCGCCCTCGTTGGGCAACGGCGGTCCGCGGAACTACGGTTCCGCCTTCCTGCCGGCTCGCTACCAGGGGACGCGCATCGGCGCTGCAGGGGACGCACCGATGCGCATCGAGGGGCTGGACAGCTCCAGCGCCGACCCCCAACGTCAAGCCGACACGGTGGCCCTGTTGCAGAGGCTCAATCACCACCAGCGGACGCGACGCGATCCCCTGGCCCGCGAGCTCGATGCGGCGGTCGAATCGGTCGGCCTGGCTTGGAGAATGCAACAGGTTGCACCCGAGATCTTGGATCTGGACCGGGAGTCGGCGGCCACGCACCGCCTGTATGGATTGGACGATCCCCACACCCGTCCGTTCGGCGAGAAATGCTTGTTGGCACGGCGGTTGTGCGAACAGGGCGTGCGGTTCATCCAAGTCAATTACGGAGACAATTCCGCCAACCCGGCTTGGGACCAGCATTCGAACCTGCCCAAACACGCCGATCACGCGCGCGCGGTCGACCGGCCCATCGCGGCATTGTTGACCGATTTGAAGAACCGGGGATTGCTCGACGATACGATCGTATGGTGGGGTGGCGAATTCGGGCGGACTCCCTATGCTCAAAATAACGGAACCGGGCGCGACCACAATCCGGGCGGCTTCACCGTATGGCTCGCCGGGGGCGGATTCAGGCCGGGATGGGCGCATGGCCGCACCGATGAGTTCGGGTTCCAGGGTATCGAGGGCAAGGTGCATATGCATGACCTGCACGCCACCTTGCTGCATCAACTGGGCCTGGACCATGAAAGGCTCACCTACCGTTACGCCGGACGCGATTTCCGATTGACCGATGTCTATGGTCGCGTGGTCCACGACATTCTGGATTCGCCCGCGGGAAGCTAACCTGGAGATGATTCCAGAATTATCCGATCACGTCGGCGGCCAGATTCGGATTCCGGGCGAAGTGAATGTACCCGTTTCACCTCGGGTCCGCGCCGTGTTGGACACCGAGGCCGTGCAGCGGTTGAAGAAGATCAGCCAGTTGGGGCTGGTCACCCACGTCTACCCCGGTGCAACGCATTCGCGGTTCGAGCATAGCCTGGGCGTCTATCGACTGGCCCTGCTGGTGATTCGCCAGTTGATCGCCGTGGAACCCGACTGGGCGCGTCGGTTGGACAGCGATTCCTTGAGCGTCTTCTTGTTGTCCGCCTTGTTGCACGACGTGGGACACTGGCCATTTTGCCATCCCATCGAAGATTTGGGCTTGGACTGGGTGCCGCGGCACGAAGATCTGGCCCGCCGGTGGCTGTGCGAAGGGGAATTGGCGGACGTCATTCGCCGACAATGGGGAGTCGATCCGGCCCGCGTGGCAGACTTCCTGGCGCCCGCCCGCCGGGCCGACTCGGACGTCGAATCCGTGCTGCGTTCCGTGCTGAACGGCCCGGTCGACATCGACAAAATGGATTACCTGCAGCGAGACAGCCTGCACGCCGGAGTCCCCTACGGTCAGAATTTCGACTTGCTACGCCTGGTCGGCGCGCTGATCATCGACCAACCGCGGCACTGCTTGGCAATCACCGAAAAGGGAAAGACTGCGGCGGAGATGCTGGTCTTCGGTCGCTACGTGATGTTCAGCGAAGTTTATTGGCATCATGCCGTGCGCAGTGCCACCGCCATGCTGCAACGGCTTGTTTTCCACTTGGGTCCCTATTGCCATCCGCACCAGTGGATGGAGGCTTCGGACCATGACTTTATCACGATGTTGCAACAATCGGCCGCCGCGCACCAACCGGCATTGGTCGACTATGCTGCCGGATTGTTCGGCACGCGTCGCCGCCTGTTCAAACGCGTATTGCAATTCAATTACGCGCAGCAACCGGAGCTGTACCGTCAATTGGCAAACGCCTCCTACGCCACCCTGGAGCAGTTGGCGGGACGGTTGGCACAGCGTCTCAGCCGCCGAACCGGCCAGGCGTGGGATCCCTGGCAGGTTCTGATCGATGCCCCGCCCAGCAAGCTGGAGGTACAATTCGATTTGCGCGTCCGCGATTCGGCCGGAAGCGATGCGCTGGTGCACCTGGCCCAGGTCTCGCCGGTGGTACAGGCTCTGGCCACGGAACAATTCGACCAGCACGTCAAACGGGTGCGGGTGTATATCGCGCCCGATCGCGCCCGATCGATGAACCAGCGGTCGCTCGATGTGCTGACCGAACTGCAAGCAGCCTGGGCGGAGGAGCACGGAGATGCTTGATACCGATTCGCCAATTCCCGCTTGGGCCTGGGAAATCGTCCGCTGTCCCCACACGCGCAATCCGCTGCGTCGGGTCGATGCGGAACTCCTTGCCCGACTGCGAGAGCGACAACGCCAAGGACGGTTGTGGGATACCTTCGGCGTGCCCGTCACCATTCCCCTGGACGACGGTCTGGTATCCGCCTGCGGCACCTTCTTTTATCCCATGATCGACCGCATCCCCAATCTCCTCCCCAGCGACGCCATCCCGCTCTCCGACCGTTAACCTATCACCCACACAATCCCTTCGCGCGATAGTTCGCCATCACTCGCTCCGTGCAAACCCGCGCAAAACCCTTCCCGAAACATTCTCCATTTGAATCATCAACGTAGGGCCAGTCGAGCAAAGGTGTAACCGACTTGGGGGTTTTCCGAGGCCAGCATGGTCGAAGGTCACC
>RFIQ01000621.1 GCA_003695565.1 Planctomycetota bacterium
ATACTGAATTACTTCCGGTGGTCCAGGCTCATTGTAGTAAGCTGCTTTCATCCCTCATCGTTCTCCTTCGAGCTCTGGAACCAGTCGCCCGCCTCCACACCCAGCCCATGGCTGCTCGGCAACTGTCACGCATCAGCAGACTGCGGAACGACATTCTATGGTAGCATCCTGGGTCTGGCCCAGTAGGTTGCTTTCGCTGCAAGGCACGTGGGTCCCTTCCGCCGGAAGGGACTCTCTCCAGCACCACCAGCATCAGTCCGCCGCGCCACCTCATCACATGCGGGCAGCGCGCTGAAATTCCACGGCTGATCCGCGAGGGGCTGGCGGGAGACTGTGGTTGCCCGACTGGCGTTCGGCGCGTGCAAGCCACGTGGGTCGCTTCCGTCGGAAGGCACGTGGGCCGCTTCCGCCGTTACCGGTTTTCTACAGATCCCCTGTGGGACCACGAGCCGCCACGGCGCGGGACTCTGGCGGGTCCCCGGGAAATGGCTATTCTTGAGTTCCATTCGATTTTCCCAGCCCGTTGCATCCGCTGAGGCCGCGACCGATGTCCAAATTCCTGGTCTGTATCACCGATTACATTCACGAACCGCTCGATATCGAGCGCCAGGTGTTGGGAGACATCGCCGAAGTCCAGGCCGTCGGAGCCACATCGAATGCGGAGCTGGTCGGTCGCGTCGAACAAGCCGATGCGCTAATGGTGTATCACTTCGTTTCCATCGATCGGGAACTGATGCGCCGCATGCCGCGATTGAAGGTGGTTGCGCGATGCGGAGCAGGCTTTGACAACATCGACGTCGCGTTTGCCCGCGAGCAAGGTATCGCTGTTACCAATGTGCCCGATTACGGTACGGAGGATGTGGCCGATGCGGCGTTGGCCATGGCGCTTTCGCTGGCCCGGGGTACGCATCGCATGGCGCATATTTGCCAGCGCGGCACGGATAACTGGAGCTACGAATTGGCGGTCCCGTTACGGCGCATCCGGGGCCAGGTCTTCGGCATCATCGGTCTGGGCCGGATCGGCACGGCCACGGCCCTGCGGGCGAAAGCGTTCGGTTATGACGTTGTGTTCCTCGATCCCCATGTCGGCGATGGAATGGATAAAGCTCTGGGCATCCGGCGAGCCGCCGACCTGGAAGAGCTGCTGCGCCAATGTCACGTCGTTAGCTGCCACTGTTTGCTTTCGGAGCAGACCAGGCACCTGATCAATCCGCAAACGATCCAGTGGCTGCCGCCGGGTTCGATCTTGATCAACACCGCGCGCGGCGCTGTGGTGGATGCCATGGCGGTCTTGCAGGGACTCGAGTCAGGTCGGTTGCTGGGGGCGGGCATCGACGTGTTGGAGCAGGAGCCGCCCGACCCGGAGCATCCGCTGATTCGCGCCTGGCGCGATCCCAATCATCCTGCTTTTGAACGGCTGATCCTGACCCCTCATGCAGCGTTCTATACCGAGGAGGGACTAGCTGACATGCGCCGCAAAGGATCGCAGAATGTCCGTCAGGTGCTGTTGGGACAGCCCTGTCGAAATATCGTCAACTGAAATTGCGTATCATGGATACAGGGCGGTGGAGCGACAGACCGCCCGCTGCGACATCAGCCCACCGTTGCTGCACCTCCATCCGTTTTCCTCCCCGTTGTGCGAGGCTGCCATGGAACAAGACAATGCACCCGACTTACCCCAAGCCAACCGGAAATGGATGGAATTCGAGAATGGGCGGGCGCTCGGTACCTGGCAACTATGGCGGGGCGGCCAGTATTGTTCCATCCTGACCGAAATCGGCATCGTCGGATGCGGCATTTATGACTTGGAGACGCCGGCCGAGTTTGGCCAGGCGATCGCCATTGCCAAGGGAACGCCGGATCATCCGCTGACCTATCCGGAAGACCTGCTCGAGGCCAGCATCGTCGGTGTCACACCACAAGCCGCTGCGCTGGGGATCCAGCCCGGCCAGACGGGCCGTCAGGCGGTCGAACGGATGCTGGCAGCCGCCAGGTCGTCGACCAATTCTGCCAACTGACGCGGGACTCCGCTCGATTCAGTGCGCCGCCGGGATGCGATTTGATCTTCGCCCGCTCGATCGCGACGCCGGTGTGGACTCAACCCACATCGCTCAGGCCGAGGAAATCGCCGTAGCGCTGCAGGGTCCGCCGACGCAACAGTTGCAAATCAGCGGCAGTCAGCTCGGGGTCGCGCTGCAACACTTCGTCGGCGACCTCCCGAGCCAGTTCGATCAGGTCGGTATCATCGACCAGGCTGGCAATACGCAAGGGGGGCAAACCGCTTTGCGCCGTCCCCAACACATCGCCCGGTCCACGGAGTTGCAAATCCAGTTCGGCCAGTTCAAACCCATCGTGGGATCGCTCGAACGCTTGCAGCCGTTGGTGATCCGACGGAACGCAACCCGGTGACGCCACGGCACAGACATATCCGGGAAACGTGCCCCGCGACACACGCCCGCGCAACTGGTGCAATTGGGCCAGGCCCAGCCGGTCGGCGTCCAAGATGGTCATCACCGTCGCATTGGGGACATCGATGCCGACCTCGACGACCGTGGTCGCCACCAGGACATCGAGCCGACCGTCGGCAAACGCCGTAAGCACCGTCTCCTTTTCGCCCGCATCGAGCTGGCCGTGCAACAAACCGATGCGCAGTCCGGGAAGCACGTCGGTTCGTAAACGCTGGTACCACTCCTGGGCACTGGCGCGTTCGGCATCGTCGCTGGCTTGAACGCGGGGTGCGATAACCAGTGCCTGCCTCCCCTCTGCGACCCGCGCCCGAACGAAAGGCCACCAGCGATCCAGTTCCGATTGTTCGATGCAATAGGTATGGACGGGGGAGCGGCCGGGCGGTTTTTCCCTCAACACGCTGACGTCCAAGTCGCCAAAGTGGCTGATGGTGATGGTGCGTGGAATCGGCGTGGCGGTCAGAACGAGGTAGTGGGGACGTACCCCCTCGCATCGCAGTCTGGCCCTTTGCCGCACGCCGAACTTGTGCTGTTCGTCCACGATCACCAGTCCCAGATGAGCGAACCGCACATCCTCGCTCAGCAATGCCTGGGTGCCGATCACCAGGTCGACTTCGCCCGCGGCGATCTGAGCCAGCAACTCTTTGCGCCGACCAGCGGTCAGCGAGCCGGTCAACAGGGCCGTCCGCACGCGACTGGCGCGGAGTCGTTCGGTCAAGGTGCGAAAGTGCTGGCTGGCCAGAACCTCGGTGGGTGCCATCAGCGCGGCCTGGAACCCATGGGCCACGCACAGCAGCAGCGCGTACATGGCCACCACCGTTTTGCCACTCCCCACATCGCCTTGCAACAAGCGGTTCATGGGGATTTCACGCGCCATTTCCCGGCCTATATCCGCGACTGCCGATGCCTGGTCATGCGTCAGCTCGACCCCCAAACGTCGCAGAATTCGGCTGTGGATTTTTCCCTCCGGGGGGCAGACGGGGGCTCCGCCCAACGATTCTCGACGCCGACGCTGGATCGCGATCGCCAACTGCAGCGTCAACAGTTCCTGCAGTTTGAAACGTCGGCGAGCTCGAGCCGCATCGTCAATCGTCTGAGGAAAATGAATGTTCTGAAGCGCTGTACCGATTTCGTCGACATCCAGCCGATGGCGGAGCCACGGTGGCAAAACCTCGGGGGCCTGGGGAATCAGCGCGGGCAGGGCGGATCGCATGATGGCCCGCATGTGGCTGGCTTTCAATCCTTCCGTCAAAGGATAGATCGGCACAGGGCGGCCTTCTTCGACCGTTTCGTCGGGGCTGAGCACGACGGTGTGGGGCTGGATCATCTCCCAGTTCAGTACGGTGGATCGCACCACCCCAGTCGCCTTCAATCGCACTCCCGGCCGGAGCTCCTGCTTGCGAAACGGTTGATTGAACCATAGCAGCCGCAGGAGACCCCCGGATTCCAGATCCAGCAGTACACCGAGCATGTGCTTGCCAGACTGGGTCACGCGTTCGTCCATTTCCACGACGTGGCCCACAACGGTGTACCGGGTGTTCGGAATAAAATCGCTCGAACCCGCGACCGGGGCCGGCATCTCGTAGTCGCGGGGAAAATGGAACAGCAGATCGACGCACCGCTGAATCCCCAACCGCCGCAGCAGCTCGGCCCGCGCCGGCCCCACGCCGGGGGCGTATTGGACGTCAGCCACCAATCGGGACTTGGGGAGCGGGGAGCGGGTGTCCCCCGCGGGCTTCGTGTTCACGACAATTTCCCCCCGCAACCGGAGAAGCTATTGGCCCATGCACAATAAGGGACGCGCGCCGAGCGCCAGAACTTGCAGCCCAAGTCCCTTTTTTTAACAAAAAACGCAACTTTGATTCTCGCCAGAGGTTAACTTAACTGGCTCGCGGTTTCACGATCCAGGGGGTCGACGCAGCGGCTTACGGTGGGTGGTTGCCTTTTCCTGCGGGAAATAGCACGGATCGCCAGGGCGGTTGCCTTTTCTCTCCCCCCGATTCGGCTAGCGAGCGCGAAAACTGCTTTTCACCAGTATTTTGAATGGGTCAAGTCTAAGGAGCCCCGGTAATGAGAAAGCGATGGTTTGGATTGTTGAGTTTGGCAGTGGTGGTTTGCTGTGCCACCACCGTGTTGGCCCAGGACCAGGAACGTGGTCAACGTGGTGAACGTGGTCAGCGTGGCGGGCCGGGTGGTTTCCGCGGGGGGCCCGGTGGCCCCGGAGGCTTCGGACGAGGCGGGCCCGGTGGCGGTTTCCAACTGGGAGGCGCACTCGATCTTATCGGCCTGCTCCGGATGGAAGAAGTTCGTAAAGAAGTCGGTTTGGACGATGACACTTACGAAGCGATTCAGGGACAAGTCCGCCCCGACCGGTCGCTGTTCCAGGCCAGCGAGGAAGAACGCAACGCCAAACTCAAGGAGCTGAACCAAAAGGCTCAAGACATCTTGGACGAAGTTCTCGACCCCACGCAGCTCAAGCGGCTGAAGGGACTCTACGTTCAACGCTCCGGACTCCGCGCGGTCACCAATGAATTGATCGCTCAGGAAATCGGCCTCAGCGAGGAAGGGCGCAAGAAGGTCGCCGAATCGCTGCAAGCCGCGGCCCAAGAGGCGTTTGGAAAGATGCGGGAAATGTTCCAGAACCGTGGCGAGGGAGGCTTCGATCGCGAGGCGATGGAAAAGGCCCGAGAAGAAATGCAGGCGGCCCTCGACAAAGCTATCAAGGAACATCTGACAAGCGATCAGTTGGCGAAACTCGAAGCCCTCAAAGGTCCCAAATTTGAGTTTCCGGAACCACAATTCGGCCGCGGTGGACCAGGAGCCGGTGGTCGGCCCGGAGGTG
>RFIQ01000622.1 GCA_003695565.1 Planctomycetota bacterium
CCCCCGTGTAGAGAATTGCAATCGCCGAAGCGTCATCTCGGATCACTCACGGGGGAGGTGGGGTTGCAGTCGACCGCGACAATTCCAAGCGAGCGGGCTGGTCGAAGCGGTCGCAGAGCCCAACGCCAAGGCGCGGAGACGCGAAGACGCAATTTGGCAAAGGCATTGGGGGAGTCCCTTTCGGCGGAAGGGACCCACGGGGATGGCGGCGAACGGGACCCACGTGGCTTTCATCCGCCGAAGCGTCACGGAAGATCGATCACGGGGGAGGTGGGGATGAGCATACGTGGCTTTCATCCGCCGAAGCGTCATCTCGGATCACTCGCGGGGGATGTGGGGATGATGCGAGGCCCGAACCAACCGGCCGAGTAGTTGCTCGTTTTCGTACGGGGCCTGTTGGTGGGCCAAACGCATCGGAGGCGGCTGTACGATGCGGCTGAGTTGCTGTCCAACTTCGCGAGCCGGGATCTCGATCGGGGCGAATGTGGCCGCTGGCGACGTCGATCGAGTACTTCGAACCGTCTCGCGATCGGTGTTGCCGAGGGAGATGAACTCCCAGTTTTGCTGACAGCGCCTTTCGCTTCGTATCCATGGGATGCCTTGTCCGGTTGCTCAGCCTCCCCCTGACTGCAAGCCCCAGTCTGCTCATTCTTCCACCAAAACCTTGAGAAAGTCGTAACATTTCTCCGCCAATCCGACTCCTCGCACACCCAGAGATGCCGCCCGGCGACGGGGGGATGGGCAGTCGCCGATTGCAGGATTGCCGATCTGTGGGTATCTTCGCCATCACGCATTGTCGGATTTCACGAAAAGTGCAGTTCGCCCATCCGGAACTGCTGGATGAATACGGGTCGGCTCGATTCCAAAACCCATTGTTGGAGATATTGAAGAAGCATGAGCGTTTCCACCCCCGCGATTGAAAAACTGGCTATCGACACCATTCGCACCTTGAGCATGGACGCCGTGCAGGCCGCCAACAGCGGTCATCCTGGTACGCCGATGGCGTTGGCCCCGGTGGCTTTCCAGTTGTGGACGGAGACCATGCGTTACGACCCGGCCCAACCGCTCTGGCCCAATCGCGACCGGTTTGTGCTATCCTGCGGCCATGCGTCGATGCTGCTCTATTCGCTGATTCATCTGGCCGGTATCCGGGCGGTCGATGCGGACGGCAATCCTCTGGACAGGCCGTCGATCACGTTGGACGACATCAAGAATTTCCGGCAGTTGCACAGCCCCTGTGCGGGGCACCCCGAATACGGCGAGGCCGCCGGCATCGAGACGACCACCGGTCCCTTAGGTCAAGGCGTCGGCAACAGTGTCGGGATGGCGATCGCATCGAAGTGGTTGGGAGCCCGTTACAACCGGCCGGGTTTCGAGTTGTTCAACTTCAATACCTATGCGTTGTGCAGCGATGGAGACCTGATGGAAGGCGTCTCCAGCGAAGCCGCGTCGTTGGCCGGTCACCTGAAGTTGTCCAATCTGTGTTGGATCTACGACGACAACAAGATCACGATCGAAGGCGAAACCGATCTGGCATTCAGCGAAGATGTGGCGCGGCGTTTCGAGGGGTTGGGTTGGCAAACGGTTCGTGTCGATGACGCCAATGATCTGGCTGCCTTGTCGGCAGCGTACCAGGCATTTGTCGATTGCGAGGACCGTCCGACGCTGATCATCGTCCGCAGTGTGATCGGATACGGGGCTCCGAACAAGGCGAACAGCCACGCCGCGCACGGGGCACCGCTGGGCGAAGACGAAATCCGTCTGACGAAGAAGGCGTATGGATGGCCGGAAGATGCCAAGTTCCTGGTGCCTGCGGAGGTGCTGGAGTACTTCCAGAACACGCTCGGCAAACGTGGTGCGGAGGCCCGGGAAGAGTGGGAATCTCTGTTCCAGCAGTACAAGACAGAATTCCCGGAAGAAGGCCAGCAATTGGAGGCGATCTTCCACCGCCAGCTACCGGAGGGCTGGGATGCTGGTATCACCGAGTTCCCTGCTGATGCGAAGGGCATGGCAACGCGGGTCAGCAGTGGTAAAGTCCTGAACATGATCGCTCCACGATTGCCCTGGTTGGTGGGAGGTTCGGCAGACCTCGCGCCCAGCACAATGACTTTGTTGGATGGCGAGGAGGATTTCGAGGCCTCGAGCTACCACGGCCGGAACATGCATTTCGGGATTCGCGAGCACGGGATGGCCGCCACGTTGAACGGCATGGCCCTGTGCGGCCTGCGCCCCTACGGCGCGACGTTTTTTGTGTTTACTGATTACTTGCGGCCGTCGCTGCGATTGAGCAGCTTGATGAAACTGCCCGTGTTGTATGTTCTGACGCACGATTCGATCGGCTTGGGAGAGGACGGGCCGACGCATCAACCGGTCGAACATTTGGCGGCGTGCCGCGCGATCCCCGGGCTGTACGTCTACCGTCCGGCGGATGCCAACGAAGTCGCAGCCTGCTACCGGAGCATTATGCAACAATCGGACCGGCCAGCGGCTCTGGTGCTTTCCCGCCAAGGTGTCCCCACGCTGGATCGATCGCGGCTGGCTCCAGCCGAAGGTGCCCTACGCGGCGGGTACGTGGTCAGCGATTGCGAGGGAGAACCGCAGGTCCTGTTAATCGGCACGGGAACCGAGCTGACGTTGTGCCTGCAAGCTCAAGAACAATTGGCTGCCGAAGGGATCCGCACTCGCGTTGTCAGCCTGCCCTGCCAGGAGTTGTTTGACGCGCAACCGGAGTCCTACCGTACCTCCGTGCTTCCCTCCCAGTGCACCGTGCGGGTGGCGTGCGAAGCGGCCGTCCGACAAGGATGGGACAAATACATCGGTACCGACGGCGGGTTTGTCGGCATGAGCACCTTTGGCGCTTCGGCTCCCTACACAAAGCTGTATGAACACTTCCAGATCACGCCGGAACGGATTGTGGCCGAAGCCAAGGCACGTTTGAAGTCCTGATCGCGGCCTTGACGTGATTGGTCCATGCACAGCGGCACGCTCATCGACAATGTCCGAGTCGCCGTAGCTTTTCCCGAATCGTTCCGCCCACCCGAAGGTTTCGAAGCCGCTCCAGACATCTGCGGCGCATGCCGCTCCGGCCTCTTCGAACAACGTCACCATCAAGCCAAGTTCATAACGAATCGTTGCAATGGAAACCTTCGGCCGTGAATGGGGGCCGGGGGACTCAGGTCAGGCCGAGGAGTTCATGGGCGCGATAGAGCAGGGCTGCGGCGATGGCGCCGAGGATGGGGCCGAGCACCGGAATTGGTGCATACGCCCAATCGTTATCGCCTTTTCCCGGGATGGGAAGGATGGCGTGAGCCAGGCGGGGTCCCAGATCGCGCGCCGGGTTGATGGCGTAACCGGTAGTGCCGCCCAGGGAAAGCCCGATCGACAGCACGATCAGGGCAACGGGCAATGCGCCGATCGATCCCAAACCAATGGTGACTTCATCTGATGTTTCGGCGATCGAGAAGGTGGGGTCGGCCATCAGCAGGACGGCGTAGATCAACACGAACGTGGCGACGGCTTCGCAAAAAAGATTCCAGGGCAGGCGGCGAATATTGGGGGCCGTGCAGAAGGTGGCCAGCTTCAAGTCCGTGGCTTGCGTCGCACTGTAGTGTGGCTGGTAGAAGAAGTACACAAGGGCTCCGCCCACGATGCCTCCCAACATCTGCGCAATGATGTATCCAGGAACCAGTCCCCATGAGAACTTGCCGGCCACCGCCGTGCCGATGGTAACGGCCGGATTGATGTGGGCGCCGCTGAACTGACCGACGCACAGTACGGCGGCGAATACGGCCATGGACCAACCAGCGGTAATCACGATCCATCCGGCCTGGTGCCCCTTGGTGTCGGCCAGCAGAACATTGGCAACCACGCCGTTGCCGAGCAGTATCAGAATCGCGGTACCCACAAATTCGGCGAAGTATGCGTCCATGGTCGGCCTCCTGTTCATATTTGCAATGTAGTGCTCCATGCCTCCGCGCGATACTGCCCGTGCGGCATGGTGGTGGTTGTTCGGGGTGCCAATGCCTGTCATGTGCGGCGGCTGGATGGCTGCGGCAGGGTGGTGGCGCTAGGGTTGCTCCCACCCCTTGGAGCGTTCGACCGCTCGTTTCCAGAGCTGGTAACG
>RFIQ01000623.1 GCA_003695565.1 Planctomycetota bacterium
ATATCGGCTTCATCGCCGAAGTCGGGGCCCTCCGGCAGCGGTCCTTCAGTTCCCGATCGCGTTCCATCCTGGGCCGAGGTTTCTCGGTCCTCCAGCGGGTCGAGTGGTGCAAAATCCTCGTCGACATCGTCGGTGGTCTTCAGGTCCGCATCGGATGGTTCTTGCAGCGGATCGCCCCCCATAGCCTCCCACCGCATTCGACGCATCTGGGAGACACTCCAGCCGCTCTGCGAGGCCCCCTCCAACCACATTTCGGCATCGTCCCAATCCATGGCTGCCAGAAAATGGCTCCAGTACAACCCCGGATAGCTCTCGTAAACGCTGCCGAAGCGTTCATAGACGCGCCGCAGTCGTCCAACGTGTTGCGACGTGACGCCGCCGACACGGCGGGCCCAGGCCTCATCGCTGTAAGCGGATGGCGGAGCCTGCGAGCCCATCAGCGCCTCGCGCCACTCGAAAATGATGCGTCCCTTCTCCCAGTTCGTGGTGCTGATCAGCTTCTCCCACCGCACCACAAAATCCGACGAAAGCTCAATCGCTTTGGGGTCGTCCAATTCCGCATCGGCGTCGGATGACTGGCTGGACGCTGCGTCCTCGGCTGCCGCCGCAGCCTCCCCCATCGCGTCGTCGGCCAAGGTAGGAAAATCGTCCTGCTCAAAATCCATGGTCACCCTCAATGCAAAAAACGTTCCGTTCTACCCATTGTTCTGCTGGCGGCATGTCCACGCACCGCGAAGATTCATTCGTATCTCAGCACGCTGCACCGCCGGTCGGTATGTAGCATTAGGGTACCCGCGGCGCGGCGGTTGCGTACCCGGATTCTGTCGACGACCGTCCAATGGTGTCCAAACGTGACCATCGACGCGACGCAATGTAGCGGCTGGACAAAACTTACGACGTCGCCGCTGTCCTTTACCTGCCGAGCCAATCCCGCGGAGATGGCTCGGGCATCTGTGGAAACTGTGTCAACAAACACGTGTCCGGCCCGCAACTCGCTGCCGCCGCCCCGTGACGCCCACTTCCCGGCGGTGGATACGGCAATTTCTCAGACTGCCAGATTGTTGGCCAGTCCAGGGGCCGGCGGTGAGTGCGGGGAATTCATTGGAACGCAGTGTACTTCAGGGAACGCAGTGTACTTCAGGGAACGCAGCGTACTTCAGGGAACGCAGCGTACTTCAGGGGATGAGGTGGGAAGCTATTGGCCGCTGGTCGAAATAGAGGCGGTGATCGAGTATCACGACGGGCCGAATCGCGGCGAATGAAGAGCCTGTGCGCAACAAAAAACCCCGCTGACTGAATCCACAATCAGCGGGGCCGGAACAGAGAAGAGGCCGAGTTCGGTCACGGAATGACGCCTCCAGCGCCCATAGGAACGCGGAATGCAAATAAATCCTCCGAAATTGATACCGGAGAGACCGAACTGAACTCTTCCTATTGTAGCAGAACTTCGCCCCATGTCCACGCGCCGACCGCGTGGGCTCGAAACTGAGTGGGACCTGCGGAACGCGCAATCCGGCGGATCGGTCGGTGGGGCACAGGTATTGCGGCAGTGCGCCGAAGCGACAAAAACCCTTGGAAACACGGTAGCCCAGAAACACCGAGAGCACGGGGGAGAATCTACGCTCCGCGGCACCGCGCCCTCTGGCATTTCTGTGGCTCTCAAAAAAATCAAAAATCCCCCAAACGCTGGCGTCCAGCGTGGCGACCCTTCTGTTCTCCGGCGAATGGCGGATTCCACCGACCGCCGACTACTGGTCTTCAGCGATGCAGTACAGGTGTTTGTTGGAACGCATGACGAGCGCCCCGTCGCTGATCGCAGGAGTTGCGGCGAACTGCTCCGCCTCTTCGGTGACTCGGTTTGCAGCGATTTGGTGAAACTCGGCTCCAGCTTCCAGGACGAACGTCACGCCAGATCGATTCACATAGTAGATTTTTCCGTCAGCCAGTACCGGAGACGCAAAGTCACTGACCATGCCACCTCCGCCGAATCCGCCTCGCCCACCGAATCCTCGGCCTCCTCCACCGCGCTGATTCCCCCGCTCGGGAGCCGCCGTCGACGGCTCCTCCGCGGAGCTACCGGCATCGCGCAGACGGCCCTGGAACAAACGTTGACCATTTTCTGCATTCAAGCAGGTGACCACGCCGTTGTTGAAATAGTACAAACGGTTCTCGTAAACGATCGGTGTGGCGAACCGAGATGAATCGCGGCCGGACCATAGAACATTCGATTGCGTGATATCGTCTTGGCCACCGGCTGTCAGGGCAATGGATCCTCCGCCGCGCCCTTCGATGGCATACACGCGTTGACCATCCACGACGACGCTGGAGCTGAATTGGTCCGTCTCCATGGCTCCGCAGTACCAAGTAAGTTTGCCCGTCCGCGGGTTCAATGCCCAAATCTCATACGGTGCGCCGATGACTACATCGGCTCCCTGTTCCGTCTGTACGATGGCCGGAGTTCCCCACACCATCCCAAACGCATCGGCCGGGGCCCGCCACAACTCTTCTCCCGTGCGTTTATCCAAACCAACCATGGCACGGCTCTCCGGCCCAGCCGTCACGATCACCACGTCTTCATACACGATCGGACTGGAGGACGACCCCCATCGCCTCGGATCGGAATCGGTACCGACGCTGGTTCGCCACTTCTGATTGCCGTCCATATCAAACGCCATTACGCCACTCTTGCCGAAGAAGACATAGACGTACCGGCCATCCGATGCGGGGGTATGCGACGCATATCCGTGCGTGGGAATTCCGGGGCCAGTATACGGATCCTCAGGGACCGTCGATGGAACATCCCGTTGCCACAGGAGCTCGCCGGATTTCAAATCGACGCACAACAAGTGACGCTGCAAGTCCTCCATCCTGCCGATGTTCTCCCGCGACTCGCCATATCCGGAATAACAGGTCACGAACACGCGTCCATTGACGATGATGGGCGACGAGACTCCCGGACCAGGCAAGGGGACTTTCCATCGAAGATTCCGGTTGGGACTCCACTCGGTAGGAGCCTTCCCCATCGCGATTCCCGTACCATTGGGACCACGGAATCTCGGCCAATCCGCCAGGGAGTGCCCCGCGAATAAGATCGAGGCACAGACGCAAATACACAAAGACTCAAAAATCCGTCGCATAAGAAAACTCCATTTAGACCAAAAAGAAGAAAAGGTTGAGATGCGAGAAGCACTCTCGCCCATTCGAACTCGCATGGGGCAGTCAGCCCCCCTGTCGCAACCTAAAACAGGAACTGTCGCAACCTAAAACAGGAAAACGGGAAACCGTCATGCGGGCCAGAACCCACGATCAGCCGATTCCAAACTGCGTCGATTCCCTCGACGGGCTCCCCCGGCCGGCCCTCGCGCCCCATCGAGCGGCGGCAACCCGTGCCTGGTCAACTGGTTTGCAGAAGCCACCAGCACGCTTGCGTTTCGCCGGCAGGATTCCCGATCCGTACGAGGTGTCGGCGGAAAGTTCGAGCGCAGACGCAATCGGGATGGTTAAACCCCACTGAGGAACGAAGGTGTCGCCCGCCGCGCGATGCTCCGCCTAAAATAACGGCCGCCCTGACAGGACACGCGCCTGTAGACCAAGGGCCAGCACAGGATCGGGAGGGGCCGCGGTCAGCGGAATTTTTGACTCGCTTCCACCGCCATTTGGTCGCACCGTTCATTCTCTGGGTGCCCGCTGTGGCCTCGAATGTGATGGAAATGGACCTCGTGCTTCTGCAGCAACCGATCGAGCTCCTGCCACAATTCCACGTTCTTGACCGGTTTCTTGCGTCCCCGCTCGTTTCGCATCCACCCATTGCGTTTCCAACCGGCCATCCACGACTTCAGGCCCTGCAGGACATAATTGCTGTCCGAATAAAGGTCGATATGACAGCGGCGTTTGAGGGCCCTCAATCCTTCGATAACCGCCTGCATTTCCATGCGATTGTTGGTGGTTTCCGCTTCGCCTCCGGAGCCAGTCAGCTCCCGCTTCGTCTGGACGTCACGCAGAATAAAAGCCCATCCACCTGGTCCCGGGTTCCCGCTGCACGCACCGTCGGTGAACAATTCGACGCGGCGCAGCGTTTTGGCGGTCGTGGGCGACTTCTTGGCGTTCAATTCCCAACTCCACAGATAATCCGACGCACGGAAGAGCCCGCGGCATCGCCCGCGCCCGCACTCGCATTCTCCTCGTGTGCGTATGCCTCGATGCCGCCCGCGCGTCCCGGGCCGACGTGATTCTCAGTCCCAAATACCATCCTGTCTTCCGTCCGTTCGCTTCAGGATCGGCCACCAGCACGGAGCGCTTGGTCCAGATCCGCGATCAAATCTTGAGGGTCTTCCAATCCCACGCTCAATCGAATCAATGCATCAGTAATGCCTGCCTTGACACGATCCTCAGCAGCATAGCTGGCATGGGACATGGAGGCGGGTTGTTCGATCAGCGATTCCACCGCACCCAAACTCACCGCCAGATGAAACAGACGTGTCGACTTGACGATGCGTTTGGCCGTCTGGTCGTCCCCGCGCGCCTCGAACGAAACGATAGCGCCGAAGCCGCCATCGAGCAGTTGGGCCGCTCGCTCATGATCCGCATGAGACTCCAACCCCGGGTACAATACGCGTGATACTGCCGGATGCTGCTCCAAGAACCGCGCGATTTGCAACGCGGACTCCGATTGCGTCCGTACACGTACATCCAACGTTTTTATTCCTCGGCCGAGCAGGAAACTCTCCAGAGGCGCCAACACCGCGCCGGTCGCATTCTGCAAAAAATACAATCGTTCGAACAGCTCGCGATCACGAGCCACCAGTACGCCCGCGAGGCAATCCGAGTGACCTCCCAGGTACTTGGTGGCAGAATGCATGACGATATCGGCTCCCATCTCCAACGGCCGCATCAAAACGGGGGTGGCAAACGTGTTGTCCACGCCAACCAGGCAACCATGACGGTGTGCCAGCTCGATCAAGGCGGGTAAATCGGGGACGCTCAGCAGCGGATTGCCGATACTCTCCAGCCACAGCATCCGCGTGTTGGGACGCATCGCGGCAGCCACCGCATCGAGGTCCTGCAGATCGACCAACGTGATCTCCACTCCCATGCGGTTGCAAACGTGGTGAAACAATCGGTAACTGCCACCGTAAATATCGCGGCCCGCCAACAAATGATCGCCAGCGCCGAGCAGCATCGTGGCGCAGTGCGTGGCCGCCATCCCGGAACTGAATGCCAGACTGCCGCATCCACCCTCCAACGATGCCAATGTCTCCTCGACCGCCGCCCGTGTCGGATTGCCACTGCGGGAATAATCGAACCGCCCCCACTCTCCCGCACCAGGCTGGACAAAGGTCGTCGCCAGATGAATCGGAGGAACCACGGCACCGGTTGCCGAATCAGCCGCATTTCCCACATGGATGGCCCGCGTGCGAAACCGCCAGCCGTTGTCAGAGTCCTCCGCCATTCCTAGTCATCCAATGCTTGTTGCAAGTCTTCGATAAGATCCTGGGTGTTCTCGATGCCACAAGCCAATCGGATCATGTTGTCCGGAATCCCGAACTGCTGCCGCTGCTCGGGCGTACACGTGTAGTAACTCATTACCAAGGGTTGTTCGATCAAAGTCTCCACGCCCCCCAAACTGGGACCGATGCGAGCCAGTCGTACGCGATCCACCACGTCGGCCGTCTGCCGCCAATCGGCGTCCTTGAGCAGGAAAGTGATCAAACCGCCGTACCCCCGCATGGTCCGCTTGGCAATCTCATGCGTCGGATGGCTCTCCAGTCCCGGATAATACACCCGCTCCACGCGGGGATGATCCTGCAGGAAACGCGCCACAGCCAGTCCATTCTGGTTGTGGCGTTCCATCCGCAATTCGAATGTCTTTAGACCGCGTTGCAGCAGATATAGATTATGAGGGGAATTGATCCCGCCCATAATGCCCCGCAAGTTGCGGACATCCTCCAGCTTTTCGTGAGACCCGACAATGCATCCGGCCAACAAATCGTTGTGCCCACCGAGGTACTTCGTCGCCGAATGCAACACGTAATCGACGCCGAATTCCAAAGGGCGAAAATTGTAGGGCGTGGCCAAAGTAGCATCGATCAACGTCTCGACTTCGTGCGCTTTGCCCAGCGCCACGAACTGCTCCAAGTCGATACATGTCAGTTGCGGGTTGGTGGGCGATTCGCTGACCAGCATTTTGGTGCGAGGAGTGATGGCGGCTTCCATGGCATCGAAGTCACCGGTCGGAACCTGATGCGTGATGACACCGAATCGGGCCAGGTGTTTGTAACAGAATTCACGCGAACGATGGTAGCATTGATCGAAAAAAACGATTTCGTCGCCGGCATTGAGCTTGGCCATCAACAAGCCCACGATGGCAGCCATGCCGCTAGAGAACACGACTGCCTCCTCGCCTCCCTCCAAAGCAGCCAGTTTTCGTTCTACCACGCGTTCGTTGGGGTTGCCGTAACGGCCATACTCCTCCCGCTGCTGCCCTTGCTCGATGAAGTCGATGACCGACTGGGTATCGCGAAACGTGTAGGTGGAACTGCAAACAATGGGATCGGTAATCGCATCCAAAGGTTTGCTGTGGGCCTCGCCGCCATGCACGCTGAGGGTTGAAAACCCGCGCCCAGCGGTGGGCTGTTCGGTTTGCTCCGGTGGCACCGGTTTGTTCTGACCGGCAAAATCTTCGGTCATAGGTCGGGTACTCATACTGTTGCTTCTGCCGCGATGGCGGGGCGGGTGTCTTGTCAAGTCAAATGGACCTGGGAATGCCTGCCGACAGGCCGCTGGGGCCGAACGTCAGCCGGTGTCGACGTTGTACAGCCGACCTGGTCGCCGGCCACGTGCGATTGCGTGCAAAATCAGGACACAAAAAAACCGCAATCCAAACATCGGTTGAATTGCGGCTTTGATGCTTTGTTGAATGAAACCGGCGAAAACCAACGTCGTTGGCATCCGCACAGTGGCACTTTAGCAGTCAGGCTGCAAGCGGCCGCAAATCCCTGTGATGTTGTACCTAAGTCTAGCCGCCGCCCGCCAGGCAGGCAACCCACCAGTCAGCAGAATTGCCTCGTCGAAACCGGCGTTTTGGTCGATAGGACGGCTTGGGTAAAATGCGTGAGACGCGTCAAGCCTCCGGCCCTCCACCACTCCACAGGGGCAATGGCATATCCGCCGCAAGTATATTCGCCGCAACCGCCCGCGCCTCACCGTCTGCGGCAGGCGTTGCCCGCGACCAACCGCAACGGCTACGTCCCAACCGCTTCCTCCTCTTCCTCCATGGCCTTCAGATACTGCTGTTGGACGTTAGCGGGCATGACCTCATACCGGGCAAACTCGACGGTGTAACTACCCTGTCCGCCCGTCATGCTGCTGAGCGTGCGACTGTAATGCAGCACCTCCCGGAGCGGCGCTTCAGCATGCACCATCTGGTACCCTCCGCCAAGCGCGTCGTTGCCCAACACCCGCCCCCCGCGGGAACTCATGTCGCTGTAGACATCCCCCACGAAGTCTTCGGGAACGCTGATTTCCAACTTCACCACCGGCTCCAGCAGGCATGGCTGCGCTTCGCGGAAAACGTTGCGGAAGACCATCGATCCGGCGATCTTGAAGGCCGCTTCGCTGCTGTCCACCGGATGGTGTTTGCCGAAATGGACTTCGACCGCGACATCCTGCACAGGGTATCCCGCGATCACGCCACGCGCCATGCGCTCCTTGAACCCCTTTTCCACCGCCGGCAGGAAATTCCCGGGGATGGTGCCGCCCACGATCGAATCGATCCAGAGAAAATTGTTCTCCGGCGAGTAGTGCGTTTCCTTCATGTTGGGAAACCGCTCTTTGGTGGCGAAACTTTCGATATCGGTTCCCGGCGGTAACGGGAACATACGAATATGCACCTCCCCGAACTGACCGCGACCACCACTTTGCTTCTTGTGACGGTAGGATCCCTCGGCGGGCGCCTGGATCGTCTCCCGCAAGGGGATCCGAGGATCCTTGGTCGATACGTCCAAATGGTCCCGATGTTGCATCCGCTCCAGCACCAATTTCAAGTGCAGTTCGCTCATGCCGGTGATCACCAGCTCACCGGATTGTTCATCGCGATCCAGCCGCAACGTCGGATCCTCTTCGACCAACTTCTGCAGCGCCTCCGACAGTTTTTTCTCGTCGTTGGAGCTCTTGGATACCAGTGCCAGTCCCACCATCGGTTGCGGGAAACGAATTGGCGGAAGCTTGTACTCGCCCAATACCGATCCGGTGTGCAGGTCGTCCATCTTGGCCACCGCCACGATCTGTCCCGCTTCGGCATAATCCAGCGGCTTGGTCGTGCCCCCCTGCACCTCCAACACCTGAGTCAGCTTCACGGTCTTGCGGCCGCCATCGACGATCACTTGTTGGTCCTTCTTGAGGGTTCCGCTGAACACGCGAATAAAGCTGAGCTTCTGCACAAATGGGTCGATTCGAGTCTTGAAGACTTGCGCAATAATCGGACCGTCGGGATCGGCCTGAATCAGTACATCCGTTCCGTCGGGAGCCGTAGCGTGGCGCTCCACCTGAGAGGGAGAGGGTAAGCAATGGACGATGCCGTCCAACAACTCTTGCAATCCGATCTGCTCCTTGGCATCAACGCAGAAGATAGGAATCAACCCACCGGACAACACGGCTTGTGGCAACGCGGCCACCAATTCCTCGCGGGATGGAACTTCACCTTCCAAATAGCGTTCCATCAGCGCCTCGTCGACCTCCACGATGGATTCCACCAGTTGATCATGCAATTGCGCGATGTCCAGCGCCGCATTGCTGACGTCGGCGGGCGGATCCAGCACGTCGTAAGTCCCCTGCACGGCATCTCCCTCGACCGACGGAACATTCAGCATGACGCAAGCGTTACCGAACGTCTCGCGAACCGCTTCGAGCAACGCTCCGAAGTCCACTTTCTCCCCGCTGATCCGCGTCAGCACCAAACAGGTGGGCAGATTGCGATCCTGGGCCTCCTTGAACACCCTTCGCGTATTGACTTCGATCCCCTTATGGGCGTTGATGCAAATCGCCGCCCCATCCACTGCCGCCAAGGCGCCAATCGTCTGGCCGATGAAATCCGCATATCCTGGCGTATCGAGCAATGTAATGAAATGCTGGTCATGCTCGCAGTGGACGACCTTGGCTTCGATGGTGTGCTTGTGCAGCTTTTCCTCGGGATCGAAATCACAAACGCTGGTTCCATCATCCACACTGTGAGAACCCTCTACGGCACCGGTGAATTGCAGCAACGAGTCGATCAACGTGGTTTTGCCGGCGGACCCGTGGCCGCAAACTGCAAGGTTACGACGTCGATCGACAGGAACATGGCTGGTCATTTGGCGCACCTTTCATCCGAGGAGAAACGACAACCGCGGTGCTGCAAGGCGATCGCCGCGGTCGGAGACGGCAGTGGGACGCCAACACACCGCTCACGGTGTATCGCAATCCTAGGCCAAACCCCAATCGTGCGCAGCGAACGTCATTGCAAAACCTGCTGTGGAATCGGTGAAAACGGATCACCCAGTCCGTGTAGTCTAGATGTCTCAGCCGCGCGATACAACTATGGGGGCAGGTGTCGGGACCCTCGTGCCCTCCGCGGAATGGCATGGCGATCCTGGAAGCCATATATCCGCCCAGAGCAATGCCCAATCGCCCCCCACGTTTCCACCTCACCCGCGCATTCGCCATCCCGTAGCCTGACGCTCCTAGTTGGCAACCGCGCCGTCTTCCCACCTCCCCCGTCAAATTGTCAAGACACTGCTTGGCAAATACGTTGCACGGCGGGGGAGGTCGCACGCGATGGGTGATCAATTGTCTCCCATATTTCGAAATGCAATTTGCTCTTCAACCGCGG
>RFIQ01000624.1 GCA_003695565.1 Planctomycetota bacterium
TGGCAACGGTTCGTTCTGCATCGGCAATCACGACCATTTGCTCATCGAGCGTGTAGGTCCGGTGGTCGATGGCCAGGAACTGCTCGCCCGGACGTGCGCGGCGCACGACGATCTTCCCGCCCCGGAGGTGCTGTAAATCGAATGCGTGGAGGGGCTGGCCGCACTCCAGCATCACGTAATTGGTGACATCGACGATATTGTTCACCGAGTTGATTCCAACCGCTTCCAACCGGCGGCGAAGCCAGTCGGGGCTCGGTCCAACGCGCACTCCGCGCATGACCCGCGCGGAGTACTCGGGGCAGCCATCCAGGAACTGGTTCTCGACCTGGATGCAAGCATCGGCACGCTCGGCGCTTGGCGACAATTCGACTTGGGGAATCTGCAGCGTCTGGTCCAACAGGACGGCTGCCTCGCGGGCCACACCGATATGTCCCAAACAGTCCCCGCGGTTGCTGGTCACCTCCAGGTCCAGGACCGTGTCGTAGCCCAGGTCTGAGGTGGATTCATGGTTCAGTCCCGCCATGGCGAACTTGAGTGCCATCGTATCGGGGTCTACGGTCAAACGCACGTATTGCGACAACCAATCCCAGCTTATCAACATGCCAGTGAATCCTGATGTTCGAGACGGATGGGCGGGGGAATCTCTAGAACTGATGCAAAAACCGGAGATCGTTTCGATACAGATCTCGAATGTCGGTCACTCCGTGTCGACGCATGCACAACCGTTCCACTCCCAAGCCGAATGCAAACCCTCCAACTTCTTCGGGGTCGTACCCTACCGCGCGGAGCACATTCGGATCGACCATGCCCGCCCCGCCGAACTCCATCCACTGTCCGTTCCACTGAAAATCGACTTCCACGCTCGGCTCGGTGAATGGGAAGAAGCTCGGGCGGAAGCGAATTTGCACATCTGAACCCAGGTAAGCCGTGGCGAACAACCGCAGCACACTCTTGAGGTGCCCCATGTGTACCTCCCGATCGATCCATAATCCTTCCATTTGATGGAACATGGGAAAGTGGGTCGGATCGGCTTCGTCGGGACGATAGACGCGCCCCAGGGAAATGACGCGGACCGGCGGTGAGGCGTTTTCCATGACACGGATCTGCACGGTACTGGTTTGGCTTCGCAACAGCCGGGCGTCTTTTGCATCGGCGTCGTCGATGGCTTGACCGGCAACCGTCAAGTAGAAATTGTCCAGCGGATCCCGAGCGGGGTGATCCTCGGGGATGTTCAGGGCGATGAAATTGTGCCAGGTGTCTTCGACTTCCGGCCCTTCGACCGCAGCGAATCCGAGGCGCCCCATGATTTCCATCAGGTGCTCGATGGTCTGGGTAATGGGATGCACGGTCCCCAAGTGCGGTCGGTACCCGGGCAGGGTCGGGTCGATCTGCGGTCCGGAGTCGGCGGCGTTGGATTTGATGCGCTGTTGGGAATCGGCCAGCAACTGCTGCAACCGCTGTTTGGCCTGGTTGAACGCCAGCCCGCCCTCTTTGCGGCAATCCGGTGGCAGCGTGCCCATCTGCTTCTGAATCGTCTTCAACCGACCGCTGCGCGCGCCCAGGTATGCGACGCGGGCTTGTTCCAGAGCGTCGGGAGTGTTGGCGGCTGCGAAATCGCGTTCGGCGTCTTGCACCAACTGTTCCAACGCCAGCTTGAATTCTCCGATATCCATGGCAACTCGAATCCGCATCAATGGGTAAACGAAACGAGCGGCAAGTGGGCCCGCCACCGCCGCTCTACGTTTTCGATTTCGATCGCTCTATCGCGTGTCCAGCGGCCCTCGATCAGGCAGCCAAGGCCTTCTTCACCTGCTCGACGACTGCGTGAAAACCAGCCGGATCTTGAATGGCCATCTCGGATAGTTGTTTGCGGTCCAGTTCGATCTGCGCCACCTTCAGCCCGTGGATGAATTGGCTGTACCGCAGCCCGTGCTGTTCGCAAGCAGCCGAAAGGCGGGTGATCCACAGACGGCGAAAATCGCGACGTCGCTGCCGCCGATCCCGGTAAGCAAACACTCCGGCGCGAACCAGCGTTTCTTTGGCGGTCCGAATCAAACGGTGGCGACCACCAACATACCCCTTGGCTCTGCGCAGCAATCGGCGTTTGGCTTGCCGTCGCGCAGCCCCTTTTCGTGTCCTCATCTCGTCATATCCTCCACTGTGAGCGATTCAGGCCGCGTGGTGTGCTGGGGCGAAAGCTGTCCGTAGAAGCTTCCATCCGGGCGGGTGCCTTGGGGGAGCACGCTTGACCACGCTGTTGATGCCCAACCGCTTGGACTAAAATCCCCAAGCCTTGGTCTATTCCAACTGCCGAGCCGCTCTACGAGCTGTACCGGCCCAGCAACTTGCGAACCATCACCGTTTGGGCTTTGCCCTGCAAGACGCGCGTACCGCGCAGTTTGCGACGCCGCTTGGGAGTCAGTCGGACCGCCAAGTGGCTTGTCCCCGCCCCGCGGTGCTTCGCCTTTCCCTTCGCGGTCAAGCGGAACCGTTTTTTCGTTGCCTTATGCGTCTTCATCTTGGGCATGGAAGCCACCTCAAGTTTCGAAGTGTTGATGATGAATTGCTCGATTGCGTCATCTCGCTCGTCCCCCGATCGGTATGAGCCCCCGCGCGCACGGTGAGCGAAACGCCGGGGAGACGGGGAACGCAAGTTGCAAAATGTATCGGCAGAACCTAATCCTTACAAGGGCTTTTGATCGTCATCCCCACCTGCAGGCCCTCTGCCAAGCCGAGCGACGGTCGATTCGCCCGCGGCCCCGCTCACTGCCTGACTCTCAGGAGGACTGTTGCGGTTCGCGCTCGGTTTGCATGCGAGCCAAGGTCGCAGCGATCGCTTTCACCATGGCCCCGGACTTGTTCACCGTTTCCTGATACTCCGCCGCTGGTGAACTGTCGGCAACGATGCCTGCCCCGGCTTGAATGTAGATCTTGTCCTTTGCGAATACGATGGTTCGCAGCGCGATACAGGTATCCATGTTGCCGGAATAATCGAGGTACCCGACCGCACCTGCATAGGGTCCCCGACGGTGGGGCTCGATCTCGTCGATGATTTCCATGGCCCTCACTTTGGGGGCTCCGCTGACCGTGCCGGCTGGCAAGCAGGCTTTCAGCGCATCCATGGCGGTCAATCCGGGGCGGAGCCGTCCTTCGACGTTCGAGCTGATGTGCATGACGTGGCTGTAACGCTCGATCGCCATGACATCGCTCAACTCGATCGATCCGTATTCGGCGACCCGGCCGACATCGTTGCGGCCCAGGTCGACCAGCATCACATGCTCGGCCCGCTCCTTAGGATCGGCCAGTAATTCCTGGGCCAGCCGTTGGTCCTCCTTCTCATTCTTCCCTCGGGGGCGGGTGCCGGCCAACGGTCGGACGGTCACGATCCCGCCCATCACGCGACACATGACCTCGGGCGAGGAACCGACCAGAGTCGTGCTGGGGGTGCGGACATAGAACATGAAGGGGCTGGGGTTGACCACGCGCAGCGTGCGGTACACCTCAAACGGGTCGCACACGGCGGGCAGCTCCCAACGCTGGCTGATCACGACCTGGAATATGTCGCCAGCCCGAATGTAATCGACGCACCGGCGGACGGCAGATTCGAATTCCTCACGCGTGAAATTGCTTTCGGCGCGCAGATCGGGCAATGCGTCTGCCTCGAAATCGCTCACCGTCAAACCCCGTTGCGGAGATTGCAACCGGGACGTCATCCGCTCCAATCTCGCTAGTCCGTCGCGATACGCCTGTTCGACCGACTCGAATTCGTTGCAGTGCACATGAGCGACGACAAAGAGGCTTTTGGTCACACTGTCGAACACCACCAAGTCATCGAACAACGAAAAGTCCAGGTCGGGCAAGCCGCGGTCATCCGGCGGGGGATTGGGAAGGTCCTCCACGTACCGCACAACATCGTACCCGGCGTACCCGATCGCCCCTCCGGTCAGCGGCGGCAGTTCGGGAAGAACCGCCACGCGTCGCCCAGCAACGACGCGCCACAGATCGTCCAATGGGTCTTTCGAGTGCCACCGCTCAGGGGTTTCCAAGGGGCCGGCTTGCACCTGGTTGCCGTACGCCACCAAGCGGTAGTTGGGATGGATGGCGATGAAGCTATACCGCCCGACCTTTTCTCCACCGATGACGCTCTCGAACAAGCAGGCTGGCCCCTGCCCATCGTCCAGCAACCGAAACGCGGAAACCGGCGTCAATGAATCGCTGAGCAACCGGCGGTACACCGGCACCAGTTCGTGGTCGCGAGCCAATTCGCGAAATCGGTCAAAACCTGGCTGACTGGACATTCGTCTTCGCGCTTCCGAATCGAAAAGTGAGAGTACGCACCAAGGAGATTCATGGTTCCACCGTTTCGCGAAGCTGCAATTCGGTCGACGGCCGGGGGACGGGATGGCATATTGTACGACCCTGACGGCCGATAGTGCAGTCGTCCTGGTGGGGCTCCGAGGTTAGAATGGGTGGGGAAGGCAGTGGTCGGCTCGAATACCGCCCCACGCACCCCTGACGCGGGGTGGAACTACCCGTAGCCGAGATGACCTGAACGAGGAATCGCAACCGTGAAGTGCCAGCATTGTGAGCGGCCAGCCACATTTCACATCACCGAATTGACTGAGCCGACCGGTCCGCACATCGTGCATCTGTGCGAAGAGCACGCGCGGATATACCTGTCTCAAGGATCGGAGCCGCCGGCGCCCAACACGTTGGCCGGCATACTTGCCAAGCAGTTGCAATTGGACCAGACCGCGGAGCAGCTTGCCAAGCAGGACAAGAAAACGTGTCCGGTGTGCGGGATTACGTTTGCTGAGTTCCGCAAGGTGGGACGCCTGGGATGCGCCTACGATTACGAGTGTTTCAAGGAAGAGTTGGAGCAACTGTTGGTCAATGTACACGGTTCGCGGCATCATCAAGGTAAGCGTCCCAGCCGCCATGTAGCGCCGCCGGATCGTCAACAAGAGCTGATCCAGTTGCGGCGGCAGATGCAAGAGGCAATTTCGCGGGAAGAATACGAACGCGCCGGAGAAATTCGGGATCGGATCCGCCAGTTGGAGGAGGATCAGGAGCAGGCCGACTGATCGACCAAGTGGCGGGGCGCCCGGTCCGTCGCAGGGGCCCGCTGTTACTGCCTCGGATTGCGCAGGCGGCTGGCCGATCGCCATGAAATGCCTACCAGGCATATGCCCACCCGGGCCGTTTCTCCCTAGAATGAATCTCGCGCCGCGTGCCGATAGGAGTCTCGTCTCTCGCATCGAGTTGGAAGACCGTGAAACTGGAAGAATTAGCAGGAAAGTGTGGTCAGTGGCTGAAAGGATCTGGCCCGGAATCCGATATCGTGATCAGTACGCGCATCCGGTTGGCCAGAAACCTGGCGGACTTCCCCTTCGTCCGACGCGCCAGTGACGACGAGAAGGTGCAGATCGTGAAGATGCTCCGGGGGCGGATCGCCAAGTTGCCGCAGTGGGAGCAAACGGCTTTTTGGGACGTCGAGGAGCTCGAAGAACTCGATCGGCAGTTCTTGGTAGAGCGCCAGTTGATGAGCCGGGAGTTGGCCGACTCCGACGGCGACCGGGCAGTGGTCATCGATCCGCAAGAACGATTCAGCTTGATGATCAACGAAGAGGACCACTTGCGCATCCAGGTGATCTGTAGCGGGCTGGATCTGGAATCCGCTTGGGAGCAGATCAACGCTCTGGACGACGCATTGGAGTCCAAGCTGAGCTATGCGTTTCACGAACAGTTCGGTTACTTGACCGCTTGCCCTACCAACGTTGGTACGGGGTTGCGCGTCAGCGTCATGCTGCACCTGCCCGCCCTGGTGATCACCCGCGAAATCGAAAAGGTGTTTCGGTCGCTGCAAAAGATCAACGTGGCCGTGCGCGGCCTGTATGGTGAGGGATCCCAGTTCATGGGAGATTTCTACCAGATCAGCAACCAGGTCACCCTGGGTCGCAGCGAACAGGAGCTGATGGATACCGTCCGCGAGGTCGTTCCGCGGATCGTCGAGTACGAGCGGCGAGCGCGATTCTTTCTGCTAAAGGAGAGCGAGCAGGACTTGCACGACGAGGTCAGCCGGGCCTTCGGTATCCTATGTACCGCCAAGAAAATCAGCAGCGAAGAGACACTGCACTACCTGTCGAAGGTGCGGATGGGAGTCAACCTGGGACTGATCCGATCGGTAGACATCCTGACCATCAACAAACTGTTCGTCCACACGCAGCCCGCACACATTCAAAAATTGCGGGGCAAGCATTTGTCGGTCGCCGACCGCAACATCGAACGCGCCAGCTATTTGCAAAGTCATTTGACGCCCAAACGCGATTCTGAAGAAGGGTAGCGGCGGACGACCTGCCGGCGCGGTTGGGGAAGCATTTCTCCCGTTGGTGGGCCGTTTCGGGCGTGCGTCTGGAATTTCCGGCCGCAATCTATAGAATTGGCTTTTCCTTCGCTGCCAAACAAGCTGCACTGCTGTTCTGCTCGGCAGCCAATCAAGTATTCTGTCGCGTTTTTGACTTGGGGTGTATCCGATGAGCGAATCAAGTGTTGGCGAAATCGATTCCGTAATGGTCGAATCGCGCGTGTTCCCGCCGCCGCCGGAATTTTCGGCCAAGGCCAGGATCAAGAGCATGCAGGAGTACCAGGAGCTCTACGATCGTTCGGTCGCCGATCCCGAGGGATTCTGGGCCGCGGAAGCTCGCCAACATTTGCACTGGTTCAAACCCTTCGAGACGACTTTGGAATGGAATCTGCCTCTGGCCCGGTGGTTCGTGGGGGGCGAGACGAATGCCAGCTACAACTGCTTGGATGCTCACCTGGCAGCCGGTCGTGGCGATCGAACGGCCATCATCTGGGAAGGCGAGCCTGGGGACGAACGCCGATTGAGTTACGCCGAATTGCACCAGGAAGTTTGCCGGTTCGCCAATGCGCTGAAGAAGCTGGGGGTGCAAACCGGCGATGTGGTCAGTATCTACATGCCCATGACGCCGGAACTGGCGATCGCCATGTTGGCCTGTGCCCGAATCGGTGCCGTGCATTCGGTGATTTTTGCTGGTTTTTCCTCTGAAGCCATCGCCGATCGCAACCACGATGCTGGGGCCAAGGTGATGATCACCAGCGATGGCCTGTACCGCCGCGGTAAAGTTCTGCCGCTCAAGGAAGCGGTCGACCAGGCGTTACAGAAAAGCCCTACGGTCCAATCGTGCATCGTGCTGCGGCGCGTCGGCAATGACGTGAACATGCAAGAGGGGCGAGATCATTGGTGGCATGAACTGGTGGAGCAAGTGGACGCGGAATGCCCAGCCGAACCGCTGGACAGTGAAACTCCGTTGTTCATTCTGTACACCAGCGGGTCGACCGGAAAACCGAAGGGAATTCGCCATACGACGGCCGGGTACAACCTGTATGCCCGACGAACGTTTGAATGGGTCTTCGATCATCGCGACGAGGATATCTTCTGGTGCACGGCCGACTGCGGTTGGATCACCGGACACAGTTACGTTGTCTATGGCCCTCTCTCGGCGGGCGCTACCGTCCTGATGTACGAAGGGGCGCCGAATTACCCGGCCGAAGATCGGTTTTGGGCACTGGTGGAAAAATACAAAGTCACGGTGCTGTACACGGCGCCCACTGCTATTCGAGCTTTTGTCAAATGGGGTGATCATCACGTTGACAAGCATGACTTGTCGAGCCTGCGCTTGCTGGGCAGCGTGGGCGAGGGGATCAATCCCGAAGCATGGATGTGGTATTACACCAAGATCGGAGGTGGTCGCTGTCCCATCGTCGATACCTGGTGGCAAACGGAAACCGGCGGCATCATGATGAGCCCTTTGCCCGGGGCGACGCCGTTGAAGCCTGGCAGTTGTTGCAAGCCGTTGCCTGGAGTCGTGCCGAAAATCGTAGATGAATCCGGACACGAGGTGCCCCGGGGACGCGGCGGCATGCTGTGTATTGCCAAGCCCTGGCCCGGCATGCTGCGGGGCATCTGGGGCGACGAGCAACGGTATCGCGAACAGTACTGGAGCAAGGTGCCGGGTATGTACTTGACCGGTGACAACGCTCGGCAAGACAGTGATGGCTACTACTGGATCATGGGACGTATCGACGACGTCATCAACGTCTCCGGCCACCGCTTGTCGACGATCGAGGTCGAAAGTGCTTTGGTGTCGCATCCGGCGGTTGCGGAGGCCGCGGTGGTCGGCAGACCGGATCCGATCAAGGGCCAGGCGATCGTGGCCTTCGTTACGCTCCGTACCGACCCCAGCGACGAACTGAAGCAAGAACTGAAGATGCACGTCCGCAAAGAAATAGGCGCGTTGGCTCAGCCCGACGACATCCGCTTTACTACCGCCCTGCCCAAGACGCGCAGCGGTAAGATCATGCGACGCCTGCTGCGCGATATCGCGTCTGGAAAGGAACAGGTGGGCGACACGACTACCTTGGAGGACTACACCGTCCTGGCTCAACTGCGCGGTAACGAAGAATAGAATGCCGGTGTTGGCAGCTTCGGGCCCCCTCTGCCTTGTGACATGCAGGTGTAGGTTGCCAGGAGCAGGCAGGCAGGAGCGGATCGGCGCGGGCAGGTACCGATTGACAGGGGCGGACAGGGATAAGAAGGGCTAGGAA